>NZ_JBKXNW010000001.1:300037-414804 GCF_047012705.1 Pseudoruminococcus sp.
ATACGGATTGGTTTGTTGAGTTGATTGTTGTGATTGTGCATACGGATTGGTTTGTTGAGTTGATTGTTGTGATTGTGCATACGGATTGGTTTGTCGAACTGGTTGTTGTGATTGTGCATACGGATTGGTTTGTTGAGTTGGCTGTTGTGGTCTTGCATATGGATTAGTCTGTTGAGTTGGCTGTTGTGATCTTGCATACGGATTGGTTTGTTGAGTTGGTTGTTGTGATTGTGCATACGGATTGGTTTGTTGAGCTGGTTGTTGTGGTTTTGCATATGGATTGGTTTGTTGAGTTGGTTGTTGTGATTGTACATATGGATTAGCCTGTTGAGCTGGTTGTTGTGGTCTCACATATGTATTGGTTTGTTGAGCTGGCTGTTGTGGTCTTGCATATGGATTAGTCTGTTGAGCTGGTTGTTGTGGTCTCACATATGGATTAGCCTGTTGAGCTGGTTGTTGTGGCTGGTCAAGTACAATTTTAGCACCACATTGGCTACAAAAGTTTTTGCCAGCAACTAACGGTGAACCACACTGCGGGCAAAAGCATGGATTATTATTTTCCATAAAAATTCCTCCTTTAAAGTAAGCAAATCTGTCATATTAAATTTAATCTTATAATATCATAACATTGCAGAAAATTCAATAATTCATATAAAATATCCTTATTAAAAACTATCAACAGATATTCAAATGTTTGCGTAAAATTTTTCTTACAATAAAATATTCAACAACAGTAATCGTTATAAGAAAAATTAAATCAATTATAACCTGTTCAGAAACTAAAGACGGTACTATTAAACTATTCCATGCTTCGGCAAATGTTGCAGTGTCATAAGTTTCAGATATTGTTTCCGTCTGCGGAATAAAGTTATGTGTTATAATCCTTATAACTAAAATATCAAGAGTATTTGTTATTATAACTAAGCCTATATAAAACAAAACAGAAAGCATAAGTCTATATTTCTTGAATAAAGACGCAAGAGAGATTGCGCAATATATAGCCATAATTTCTGCAAGAGTAGATATAGTCATATCTAAAAGCATAATAAATATCACTTTTCCTCCGTCAAAATTGAGGCTAGAAAAGAACTCTTTAAAATATGGAAAATTTATCGTAATGCCACCAACGTTGCTATTAAATATCATCAAAAATATTCCTATAACAACTACCACAGACATAACTATGCTCCAAAGAAATGCACATAGAAACTCGCTAATTATTATATAATCGGTTTTAACAGGCAAAGTAAAAAGTAAATACCCTTCATCACTTGAAGTATTTCGATAAAATCTCCATACTATTACAATAGCAGTAGCGACAAATATAGTCATAGCAGAAAGCATAAAAATAAGAAATCCTATATCTGAAATAAAATATAGAGGGGAATTTTTATCAACCTGAAGTTCTATAGATATTCTTGAAATTGCTGTAATTGCTATAAAAGCAATATATATTGGAACTAAAATCTTTGAAGTAGCCTTTATCTCATACTTAAAAAGCCTTCCCAACATTTGTATTCCTCCCAAAAACTAACATTTATAAGTTTCTCTGAAAATTTCATCAACAGATTTTTCCCGCTTTTCCCTTAAATCTTCAACGGCAGAATTAAGCTCTATTTTACCATTATTAAGGAAAATAACATCATCAAGGATTTTTTCAACATCAGCTATATGGTGGGTAGTAATAATTACACTACTATCTTCGCTATAATTTGAAATAATGGTTTTAAGTATGTAATCTCTTGCGGCCGGGTCAACTCCGCCAATAGGCTCATCAAGAAGATAAAGCTTTGCATCTCGGCTCATAACTAAAATAAGATTTAGCTTTTCTTTAGTTCCCTTTGACATAGTTTTAATTCTATCATTAACCCCTATATTAAGAAGTTCAAGCATTTCCATTGCTTTTTTCATATCAAAATCCCTGTAAAAATCAGAAAAAAACGCTAAAACATCGTGAACCTTCATCCAATTTGCAAAGTATGGTCTATCCGGTAAAAATGAAACTATCGCCTTGGTTTCTATACCTATTTTTTTACCATCGATAGATATATCTCCGCTTGTTGCTGTAAGTAAACCTGCAAGAAGCTTGATGAGCGTGGTTTTTCCACTACCGTTAGGGCCCAAAAGCCCAATTATTTTGCCCGAATCAACACTTATGCTTATATTATCTATTACATTTTTTGTATGATATTTTTTTATCAGGTTTTTTATTTCAAGAATAGGCATTATTTATCCTCCATAGCTTTTTTCAGAAGTTTGACTGCCTCGTCAAAGGAATATCCGAGGTTTTCTACATTTTCAAGATAAATTCTTGCATTTTCCCCTGCTATATCCTCTCGAATTTCCTGAATTAGTTTAGTATCATCTGTGACAAATCTGCCACTTGTTCCTTTAGCGTAAAGCAAACCCTTTTTCTCAAGCTCCACAAGGGCTTTTTGCATAGTATTGGGATTTACTCCAACCTGCGCGGCAAGCTCACGAACAGACGGGATATTTCCGCCCGGCTTGTAAACTCCGGAAACAACATCAAACTGAATTTTCTCCACAAGCTGTAAATATACAGGCCTATCAGATTTAATCTCCCAATCCATTCAACTCACCTCCAAATAATACCATTTTAATACAATTATAACATATATATCTATTTTTATCAAGCATAAATCCATATACATAACACTATCAGCACGGCAATACTAGGATAGATTTTGCATCGAGCTATAGTTTATACATATTGAAAAAAATCATTTGTTAATACTTGGGTAAACACAGCTTTTTCCTATATCATAATTGTCTTAAAGAAGTTTTTAGCTAATCGGTAGAACCTAATGAAATAGACCGTTCGGCTACGGTAGTTACTGCAACCGCGGCAACCAGCTACCGTCACAAATATCTGCAGATAGTCACCTAATGCAATTTTGCGTCTTCGCCGTGGGTCAGCACCCACACTTGAATAAATTTTTGAAATGAGGTATTATGTAAGGGTAGAATATTGATGAAATTAGAGGGAATGAATCAGATGTCTTTGAATAGTAATGAAATTATTGAACTTAGAAAAAGAATTATTGAAAATGAATTTGCTCATATGAACGATATGCAAAAAAAAGCTGTCCTTAGCGTTAGCGGTCAGCTTTTAATTCTCGCCGGCGCCGGAAGTGGAAAAACTACCGTTGTTGTAAACCGTATCGCTAATATTCTTCGCTTTGGTGAAGCATATGAAAGCGATAAACTCTATGACGATTATTCCGATGAGGAATGTTCAGAAATTATCTCCGCCGCAAGAGGCGAAACAACTATATCCGATGAACTTGCCGCAAAGCTTTCAGTCGACAGAGTTCAGCCTTGGAGAATACTCGCTATTACATTTACTAATAAAGCCGCTAATGAGCTTAAAGAGCGTATCTGTAATAAAGTTGGTGAGGTCGGCTCTGACATTTGGGCGTCAACCTTCCATTCTTGCTGTTCAAGAATACTCCGCAGATATGGCGACCTTATTGGCTACACTTCACATTTTACAGTTTATGATACAGAAGATACTAAAAAACTTATTAAAGACTGTATGAAGGCATTGGAAATTGATGATAAAACTTTGCCTGTAAGAAGTGTTCAATTCTATATTTCTCGTGCAAAGGATTCTGTTGAAACTTCTGACGACTTTAAACGCAAAGCCGGTGAGGACAGCAAGCTTATCTCTATTGCCGCTATCTACGAAATGTATCAGAAACGCCTTAAAGCCGCAAACGCAATGGATTTTGACGATATTATACTTAACACAGTCCAACTTTTTAAACAATACCCTGAGGTTCTTGAAAAATATCAGGAACAGTTTAAGTATATTATGGTTGACGAATATCAGGATACAAACAAGCTTCAATACAACCTTGTAAGACTTCTCACAGGTGAAAACGGCAATCTTTGTGTTTTCGGTGATGATGACCAGAGTATATATAAATTCAGAGGAGCTACTATTGAAAATATTCTCAATTTTGAGGATAATTATCCAAATGCAAAGGTTATCAGACTTGAACAAAATTACCGCTCTACAAAGACCATTCTTTCTGCAGCAAACGGCGTTATAGAAAATAACGAACAGCGCAAAGGTAAAACCCTTTGGACAGAAAATGACCAAGGTGAACCTGTTCATATATTCACTGCCTTTGATGAACAGGGCGAGGCATCATATATCGCAAGAACTATTACAGATAAGGTTTCTAAGGGAGCCAAATTCTCTGATTTTGCCATTCTCTACCGAATGAACTCTCAATCACAAAATATAGAAAGAGCCTTCACAAGAATGGCTGTTCCTTATAGAGTTATTGGTGGACACCGTTTCTTTGACCGCATGGAAATTCGTGATATGATAGCTTACCTCGCGGTAATCTGCAACCACAACGATAATGTTCGTTTAAAGCGTATTGTCAATGTTCCTAAGAGAGCTATTGGTGAAAGCAGTATTACTCGTGTTGAAAATATCGCAGGCAATCTTGGCGAAAGTATCTTTCACATAATGAATACAAGCGATGAATTTTCGATACTTTCAAGAGTTTCACCAAGCTTGCTTGAATTCTGTAATTTGATAAACAAACTTACAAAAAAACTTGATGATGGCGAATCCATAGCTAATGTGTATGATTGCCTTATCAATAGCATAGGATATAAGGAATACCTCAGAAAAACAAGTGACCACGCAGATTCAGCTATCGAAAATATCGAAGAACTTAAATCAAGCATTATGCAATATGAGGAAGAAAACGACGAAGATGCGAGCCTTCAGGGCTTTCTTGAAGAAGTTGCCTTGCTCACTGATATAGATAATTATAATTCTGAAGCCGATAGTGTAGTTATGATGACGCTCCATTCCGCAAAGGGCCTTGAATTTCCATATGTATTTATTCCCGGTATGGAAGACGGTATATTCCCAGGCTACCACGCAACACTCTCTGAGGAAGATTTACAGGAGGAACGCCGTCTTGCTTATGTCGGTATTACTCGTGCAAAGAAGGAAATCTATCTTGTAAATGCCGAATCAAGAATGGTATTTGGCAAGACCTCAAGAAACCGCCCTTCACGCTTTATCGCTGAAATTCCTACAGAATTTGTAAAATCTGAGCGCGTTGAGCATGCAAGAACTTCTATATCCGCCGCAAAGAAAAATCGTCCTAAGCCTACATATGATGTGGAACGCACTATCACACCGACAAGTGCTAAATCAAGCGGTGCAACATTCAAAGTTGGCGACAGAATCAACCACAAGATTTTTGGTCTCGGACTTATCGTTTCTGCAACAAAGACAGCCAATGATATGCTTTTAGAAGTTTCTTTTGAAAAAGTAGGCACAAAAAAACTAATGGCAAACTTCCTTGCAAACAGTTTAAAGAAATAATAAACAGGCAAGCACTGCACTTTTGATTTAAATGTTGATCAGCTCATCTGCAATTTATTAATAACAAACGGAATCAAGGAACGGATTTTGTCCGTCTCTTAGTAAGTAAAAGATGTTAAGGTCGTTGCCCTTAACACCATGAGGGACGAAGCCCCTCAACCCTGCGAGCCTTTGAAAAGGTTCGAGTGAAACTTTTATCTGTCTTAGGGAATTTTATTAGCTAATCTTACAGGGGGAGAAATTTAATGCCAGCTGTTGTTTCACATTATATTATGTCCGAAAAGCTGATTGATGATATACATGAATTTTATCCATCATTAAAACTTAACCGAACCGCTTTTATTTGGGGTGGAAATGGCCCTGATTTTTTCTTCTGTCACAGAATTATGCCTTGGCAAAAGGGAAAAAGCTATAACAAAATCGGTACGCTTATGCACAAAATGCCTGCTGAAAATATTCTCGGCTACCTTGTTGCATACGCAAAAAATCACGAAAGCGATACAGCCTTGAGCTATGCCCTCGGATTTATCTCTCATTATGCTTTCGATAGTACCGCCCACCCATATATACTATGTCGTGCATCAGAGCTTGCAAAATCTAAAACAGGTATGCACGAATCGACCTGTCACAATGATATAGAAGCAAATCTTGATGTTCTTCTATACGAACATTTCTATAATAAACCGCTGACCGCTATTAACCTAAAAACTCTTTCTCCACTGGATTCCAATGTTATGACAGTCATTGCAGATATGATGCATAGTTTAATGGTAATGTATTCCTTACCGACTATGACAAAGCGTGAAATCATAACTGCTCAACACGATTGGCATAATGGTCTTGCATTACTTAACGATAAAACGCATTTTAAAAGAAAGGCTCTTTCTATTGGTGAAAAAGCTGTGAAACTTCCACCGGTACTTTCATCTCTTGTAAGACCATCAAACAAAGAAATTGAGTATGATTACGCAAATTTATCTCATAAAGAATGGCGTTCGCCGTTTAATCCCGATGAAATAAGAACAGATAGCTTTTATGATTTATTCGACAAAGCACATCTACGCTCAATAGAGTTAATATCTACTGCTATGCGTGGAGAATCTCTCAGAGAGCTTGTACATGGAATTCCATTTGGATAAGAAATTTAATCGATAATTTACTATAAAACAGCTAAAAGTTTCGCTCAATCCTTTGCAAAGTGTTGGGCGAAACTTTTTATTTCTATCGAACTGATATTAATTTAATATCAATTATTAATTTTTATAAAAACATCATCAAGCGAAATAGGCTCATAACCTATCCTTTAAACATTAAAAATCCAGCATAAAATCAATTCCTTATCCATCTCACTCATATCTTCAAAAGGTCTGTTTTCATAATGGAGAATGTTTTTATTTCAAAAATGTGTATTGGCAATTAAGTCTTTGACATAAAATTGCCTCCAAAGTTTTCAACCATTTGTGCTCAACTTGTTGAAAACTTTCTGAAATAAAACTACTCAAAATTGAAAAAATATTATATAATTAAAAAAACAAAAAAAATAAGGAGAATAACTATGGAATATAAAATCACCAATCGCGGTGCAGAAATATATAATCTATCATCTCTCGACCTCGCAGAAACCTTTGATTGTGGACAGTGTTTCCGTTGGGAGACCTTACCTTGCGATGAAACAGACGGTATTCAAAAATTTTCTGCTGTTGTTCGTGGCAGATATACAACCGTATATAAAGATAATGATATATTTATTATAGAAAATTGTACCGAAGATGAACTTAAAAATATTTTTATTGATTATTTCGACCTCAATCTCGATTATGATGCTGTCAGAAACAATCTTGTCAAAAAACTTCCTATCTTAAAAGATGCCGCAAAAAATGCTCCGGGTATCCGTATCCTTGCACAAGAGCCATGGGAGGCTCTTTGCTCCTTTATAATCTCTCAAAATAACAACATTCCGAGAATAAAAGGCATTATCTCAAGGCTTTGCGAAACTTTCGGTAAAAAATGTGGTGAAAGCTACACCTTTCCATCAGCCGAAACTCTTGCTGTCCTTGAACCCGATGACCTCCAAGATCTCCGAGCAGGCTTTCGTTCAGGATATATAATTGATGGTGCAAGAAAAGTCGCAAGCGGGGAGGTTGACCTTGAAGCACTTAGAAATATGCCAATAGAAACAGCACGAGAGAAATTGATGACAATTCGTGGAGTAGGTCCAAAGGTTGCCGAGTGTACGCTTTTATACGGACTACACCGATTAGAGGCATTTCCGATAGATACTTGGATTAAAAAAGCTATGTCCACACTTTATGAAGGCTTAAAGCCAGAAGATTTCGGCGAATATGCGGGCATAGCACAGCAATATATTTTTGTTCAAATGCGTACGGCAAGCCACCGCTAAACTAAAGCACTTCCCCCAAGACAATTAAAAGTTTTGCTCAAGCTTTTTCAAAAGCTTGCAGTTTCCAAAGGCAGAGCCTTTGGTCGCTCTCCGCAGAGAGCGAAACACCTTTGGGCGAAGCCCAACATTCTTTACTCCTCAAGCGGTGGACTTCGTCCACCGCTTAATTTTCTCTTGTTAGCAACATTAGTCAAAAAGGGCGGACTCCGTCCGCCCTTAGAATGCAAAGAATGTTAAGGGCGTTGTCCTTAAAACCCACAAGGGACTCCGTCCCTTGACTCTGCAAGCCTTTAAAAAGGCTTGACCTAAACTTTGAGTGTCTTAGGGAAGTGTATTAACTAAATTTTTTCTGGTAATATCAATTCATAATTATCTATATCTTGAAACTTTCCTTTCTTATAGCCGACCTCGTGTATCGTTCCGCAAAAATCAAAGCCAAATTTCTTATGAAGCTTTTTACTTGCCTCATTTCCGCTTGTTATAACAGAAACTATCGTATGTATAGTATCGTCATTCTTTGCAATCTCAAGAATATTTTTCATAAGTTCTGTTGCAACTCCACGATTTCTATATTCGTGACCAACGTATACCGAAAATTCAACCGTTGAACTATAAGCCTCTTTTTCACGATATTCTGACAAAGAGGCATAACCCATAACTGCATCATCTTCAGCTACGATTATAGGGTGGTGGTTGGTGTGCTTATTAAACCACACCGTCCATTCTTCAAGAGTTTTTGGCTGTATATCTAAAGTTGCGACTCCATTTATAACCTCATAGTTATATATTTCAAGCATTTTTTCAACATCGTTTATATCAGCTTTTCTGATTTTCATATTATCACCTTTATAAAAAATAAATCTTAATTCAGCGTACCGCCAACGCTTGAAAACAATCTCTTAACCTCAAAAGCAAGCGGTCTGTGCTGTTTTTCGGAAAGCGTCGGATCATCTGCAATAATCATTTCAGCAGCTTCTTTCGCATCATTTATCGAAACCATACTCGAAAGCCCTGCTATTTTCAAATCAGGTAATCCATGCTGTCTTGAACCAAAGAAATCGCCCGGTCCACGCATACGCAAATCCTCGTCCGCAAGCTTAAAACCATCATTGGTTTTACACATAATCTTCAAGCGCTCAAGAGTTCCTTCGTTCTGTGCATCAGAAACAAGTATACAATGGCTTTTCACCGTTCCACGACCAACCCTGCCTCTAAGCTGATGTAACTGAGAAAGCCCGAATCTCTCAGCATTTTCAATCATCATAATAACAGCATTAGGCACATCGACGCCGACCTCGATTACTGTCGTTGATACAAGAACATCAATATTACCATTCTTGAAATCCGTCATAATCTCATCTTTTTTTGAGGCTTTCATTTTACCATGCAAAACGGCAATTCTGCAAGAACCTAAAGCGGTATCTTTCAGCCTTTCGGCATATTCCTCAACACTTGCCATATTAGTATCATTTTCCTCAACAAGCGGACAAACAATATAGCATTGATTGCCATTGTCGATATGCTTTTTCATAAAATTCAAGGCACGAGGTCTTATCGTTGAATCTATTAAATATGTAGAAATTTTCTGTCTGCCGGGCGGAAGTTCATCAAGAATGGATAAATCCAAATCGCCGAAAATCATAAGTGCAAGTGTCCTCGGAATAGGCGTTGCCGACATAACAAGCAAATGCGGACTTTCTCCTTTTTCGAGAAGTTCGGCTCTTTGTGCAACTCCAAAGCGATGCTGTTCGTCTGTTATAATAAGTCCAAGCCGATTAAATTCCACACCCTTTGAAAATAAAGCATGAGTTCCGACGGCTATATCAACTTCACCACTTTTCAACGCTGAATACACTGCTCTTTTTTTAGCTGCTGTGAGCGAGCCTGTAAGTAGTGCTATATTTATTCCGCTATTTTCAAAAAGCTGGCAAAGCGAATTATAATGCTGTGTTGCAAGAAGTTCTGTCGGAGCCATAAAAGCACATTGCAGTCCGTTTTTTACCGCTGTATAGCAACAAGCCGCACCGACAGCCGTTTTTCCTGAACCAACATCTCCCTGAACCAATCTGGTCATAGGTTTGTCAGTTTTCATATCGGATATACATTCCGAAATAGCTCTTTTTTGTGCTGATGTCGGCAAAAAACTCAATAGCTTATAAAAATCCTCCGTAAAATCCTGTGTAATTTTATGAGGGGTTTCTTTTTTTACGGAATTTTTTCTAAAAACCATTCCAAGCTGAAGTACAAGAAGTTCTTCAAATGTAAGTCGTTTTTTAGCGGTTTCGAGAGCCTTTATATCCGCCGGAAAATGTATATTTCTTATTGCAAAATCAAGCGAACAAAGCCCAAATTTCTCTCTTATATTTTCCGGAATAGGGTCGTTTGTTTTTTCGGGCAAACGCTTTAAGGCCTCACGCATAGCGACTTCTATTTTGCGTGAAGTCAGCGTACCGGTTTGTTTATATATCGGGTGAATTATCGCATCGCTTTCTGTCGATAAAACAATAGGCGAGGCCATCTCAAAATTATTTATATTTTTTTTAAATACGCCATAAAATAAGAATTCTCCACCGTACTTTAATTTATCATACATATACTGTTGATTAAAAAAAGTAATTGTCATCTGACTTTCGTTATCACTGGCAGTAATCTTATAAATAATCATACCGCCACGAACTCTTACAGGCGGATTGTTTCCTACAATACGAGCCTTTATACAGACAGTTTCGCCGGATTGAGCCTCAGAAATAGAAACGGGATTACTCAAATCCTCATATGTTCTCGGATACATTCTTATAAGGTCGCCTACAGAATGGACACCAAGCCTTTCATAAAGTGTGGCTGTTTTAGGTCCGATTTTTGGCAAATCTGTAATTTTCATACTAAAAAGTGACATATTTTCTACCCCCGTTTCCACACAAGACTCTAATGAAATAATCACCAATAAACTCCCACTTAGCTAACAAACTTCCCCAAGACACCTAAAAGTTTTGCTCAAGCTTTTTCAAAAGCTTGCAGGGTTGAGGGACGGAGTCCCTCATGGGTTTTAAGGGCAACGCCCTTAACATTCTTTGCTCCTAAAGCGGTGGACTTCGTCCACCGCTTAATTTCCTTCGTTATCAACATTAGTAATTAAAGTGCGAACAAAGTTCGCACTTAGAAAGAAAGACAGGTTAAGGGCTTCGCCCTTAAAACCCACCAAAGGCTCCGCCTTTGGAAACCGCAAGCCTTTAAAAAGGCTTGACCTAAACTTTAAGTGTCTAAGGATAGTTTGTTAGCTAAGCGGTAGTTTCTCCAACCGCGTCAACAAACTTACCTTGCGAGTGTCGAGCGAGGCTCGCCGAGCGATTCCGCGTCTTGAGAACGGAGGCACTCCGCCTAAACTTTAAGTATCTTAAGGCAGTGCATTAGCTAATTATTAATTTAGTTATATCACATTTTATATAGTCAGTGCAACCGAAAAAAGTCATAAAACAAAAAAGCCTGTGGTTTATACCATAGGCTTTTTGAAGGGGTGTATTTTAGCAGCATAATGCCGAAGTAATCTAACATTAAGAAACAAAAGTTTCTGCTTGAATTTTCATAAACCAAGAATAAAACTCTTTTATTCTTCTTAATGTCTAAGATTATATTATCCCAACCTTAATTTTAACTTAAATTTCCATTAAATATGCATCTTTTTTCTGATTATAGCTTTCAACTTAGCCAATCTTGAAACTACCAATAACAATATCGTTACCGCAGTACAAGCAATTACAACCGGCAAAGACCAATAAGCTGTAATCCCCTTACCTAAAAATAGATTTGTAAAAATATCAATCGCCACTGTAAATAACCCAAGCATAAAAATTGATAAAGCAATTATAGTTATAGGTCTTAGGTGAAAAACCTTGCACAATATCAATATAATCATAAGCATAATCATAAGTAAACATACTATCGGCAAAGAAAGAGCGTCGAACCAATCTGTCTTTGTCGGTGCAATTCTATTCACTAAGTATAGGAATAATAGTATTGAAAAAAAGTCCAGCCACGCACATTTTATTATTACATCATGACGCATAATTATAGGCGGAACTATCAATATCCAACCAAGCACTATCCCAAAAATCGCATAGAGCGACCACGAGATATTTCCAGTTACAAGGTAATCACATAGCGGACATACCAAAAGTGGAACTAATAACACCACAGAAATCAATAAAGCGGTTGTATGCTTAATTTTTCTTTCAACTATAAATTCACTTTTCGGCGGATATGGTGGCAAATCTATTTTTTTGTTGTCGATATTCGGATTTATCACAGGCGTTGAGCAGAGCGGACAACGCTTTTCATTTGAATTAAGCTCTACTCCGCAGTTTACGCAATAAGACATTCAAAAGCTCCCTTTCCTCAATTATTTATAGGATAAAAATTGCTCTCAATCTTAACATGAACACCCATTTTTACCAATTCCGTAAAAAATCTGCGTTCAACATCTTTTTCTACAATTCCACTGCTCCACGAAATGCAAAGCTTATCTCCAAAGCTTGCCGCAGCAACACTCGGCATATCACGCTTAAAGCGACCAAAAACAAAATCAAAACGGTCTATATATTTTCCCATTTCATCAGGAACCTTTACCATACCAAGATTTGAAAAAGTAGAAGAAACCAGATTTTCGCCATACATATTAAAAGCAATTCTCATAACAACATTTTTTATACAAAGAGGAACAATTCTTGTTATAGGGTTCATTTCATCGCTAAGATTTTTACACATAATCGCATTGAGATACTTTTCTTTGTTATTTACTCTCATAAAATGGTGAACATCTTCAATAATTTCCTCAAGAGTAAATTCTCCATATCTTGGCTCTATTCCGGGATTTATATATAATGCAAAATTTCTTAAAGTTTTGCTCGGATAAATTTTTCTGAGATTTATCGGAACGCTAATTTTCACAGGCTTTTCAATATGACATTTACTTTCGCTTTGACACTGCATAAATGAATAAATCATAAGTGCCGTTATAAATTCAGTCACAGTAACCTTATAAGATTTAGAAATAGAGTGTATATGGCTTGCAGACATAACCCCGGTAACAATATTTATATCATGCGGTTTTAGCTTAGTTCCCTTAAAATGATAGCCTTTTAGTTCCTGACGGCTTTTAACCGCCTTAAATCTCGCATAACGCTTAAATGCGTCCTCCATTTCCTCCTTATCAGGCTTAGAAGTAATATCAATAATGCCATTCTCTGCAGGAATCTTTTCGCCATATTTAAGCGTAATATATCGTGCAGTAAGCGTTTTGAGGATATTCATAGCACCTGTACCGTCCGCAAGTACATGAAAAATCTCAAGTGCAATTCTATTTTCATAAACACGGATACGGCAGGGCTTTTCTCGATTGCGTTTTCCGCCGAATCTCGCACAAGGATTTCGCACATCTTCGGTTGCTTTTACACTCTCACCGCTATCCTCTAAGTAATACCAAAAGAATCCCCTGTGTAAGTTCAATCTAAGGCTAACAAGTCTTTCCGCCGTATCAGCAAGAGCCTTTTCAAGAATTTTCATATCAACTTTTTCTTTTAAGGTTACAGAAACTCTGAAATTTCCGGACCATTTCTGAGTTCTTACAGCAGGATATATTTTGGCGGCGTTATCCAAGCGATACCACGCTTTTCTTGTGTCAGCCATAAGCTACACCTTTCTTTTAATAAATTCGTCAATCGCAGTAATTGCCTTATCTGATTCATCAATCTGCCAGATATGAAAGACGTGCCACATCTTCGGATAAATCTCTATATCAACATCAACTCCGCCATCTTTCATAGCATTATAAAGAAGCTTTGAGTCATCAAGCAAAACCTCGTCGCTGCCGGCCTGAATAAGTGTTGGCGGAAATTTATCATCATAGCTTGCAAAGGCAGGGGATATATAGGGATTAAGCGGCGAATCATCTCCGACATATGAATCCGCAAGCCTTTTCAAATATTTCCCACGCAATAATGGGTCTTTATCTTCATTGAGGAAATATGTCTGACCGGTTGCAGTCAGGTCGCTCCAAGGTGAAATAGTCACAAGGCACTTAGGGGTTTCCTTTCCCTCCGCAATAAGCCTAAGAATATTAGAAACCGCTAAGCCTCCGCCTGCCGATTCCCCAAAGGCAATAATATTTCCTGGGGAATATCCTTGCCCGAGAACATATTCATAAGCTTCCTTTGCGTCGTCAAATGCGGCAGGGAAAGGATATTCCGGAGCAAGACGATATTCAAACGAAAAAACTCGTATTCCCGTCTTTTTTGCGATTGGTGCAACCAATGCCCTTGATGAAACCAAATCTCCCATACCATAGCCACCGCCGTGCGTATAGAAAATCACCTTTTCAGGGTCTTCTTCAGGCGGTATTACCCATTCCGCTTTATATGGGAAATCCTCTATCTCATCATATATTACATCAGAAGGCAGTGATTTTAGCGTGAAAAATGTCGTTTGATACGACCTTTGATTCATCAATGGTATTCGATTAACTATCGGTTGAGCTGTTTTCAAAAAATTTTTTATAAAATCGCTTTTCATTAGCAATTTCTCCCATATATTAAAATCTGCTTTTAAACAATATTATAAATCCACTTGCCTTATTTTGTCTATATTTCTTTTTTATATTTTTATGCAATTCTGTAATAAATTTACAAATAATATAAAATTACCCGATCCATATCGGTTCGGGTAATCGAAAGTTTATTTATTTCTTCTCTTTACAAATACTATCAAACCTGCGCATATAACCGCTATCGGCAAACCAACATAGCAAACCAAACCAATAACCGATGCCAAACTATTATCTATCTGAACATCATATTGTGTAAGCTCTTTTGCCTCAACCGCTATCTCTTGATCTACTCTGCCACAAGCCTCGCCCAACATAGTAAGTATATATTTCTGGTCGCTATATGTTGAAGCAAGAATTGTCTTTTCAAACATTGTTGATGAACCAAATACAAAGATTGTTGAAAGCTTATCACTACTCTTTTTGTCATCGGCAAAAACTCCGTTTATACCATAACCGGCAGTAACTATATTTCCCTTTGCATTACCTGTAAAGTCATAGGAATCATCTGCGTCACTTGGACAAACTCCCGATTTTGAAGAATATTGAAGCAAGGATTGTGTTTCCATATCAGCATCAAGCACAACAGGTCTTGCATATGAAGAAATAACAGGTGCGGAATTATCGTCAAATTTTGAAGTAAATGCATTGCTTCCCATATAGCAAAGTATTCCGTCATACATATTTTTACCATATACCGAACTGCTCTCAAGCTCATATGCAAGTCCGTCACCAACTGTAATTCCCCAATCTGAAAGAACCTCATCAAGATTTGGCGTTTTATAAGTCTTTGAGCTTGGAATATATAGCATATTCTTGCCATATTCTTTGCTATTCTCAAGGTATGTGCGGATTTTCTTTGCAGCTGTCTTTGAGAAATCCTTTTCAGGTGTAAGAACTATAAGCATCTTAGCGTCTTTCGGGATATCCTCTTGTTCAAGCTTTACGCTGACAAGCTCATAGTTATTCTGCTCAAGAACATTCTTAAAGTATGTGAAATCCTCTGTTGAATTATCTTCAACAATCGCAAGCTTTGTGCTTTCTGTACTTGTTACAGCAAGAATAGCGCCGTCAAAAGCCTCCTCAGCCTTTGATGAGGCAATGTAGCTGTATGTACTGTAATAGCTCTTAACATTAAAAATATCGTACTGGTCGAGTACACGATACTTATCTCCACAAGAAATAACAATATTATCTGCACTAAGAGTTTCTTGTGGATACTTATTTTCAAGATTCGGATTATCTACGATGCTGACATATTCCGCAGAAATCTTACTGTTATATTTGCCATATTCCTCAGCAATAGCCATAACCTGTGCATAATATGTATTCGAGCTTGCCTTTGAGCGATAAGATTGCTTATCGTCAAGGAAAGTAATCTTCAAATCTTTCTTGACATTCTGTGCAAGCTTTATTGAAGTTTCCGAAAGCTCAAATGCACCTGTGCTTGTAAGGTCTATACTCATTCCCGGCAACTTATCCGACATAAGCGAAACAACAACATTCAGCAAAATAGTCACAACAAGTACAACTGCGGTTATCACCAATGCACCAATAGTATGATTAAATCTCGCCTTAGACATCTTTTGTCTTGGTGCTTTCGGGGATTTAATCTTTTTATCCTTTGAAGATTTTTTCTTCTTTGGCTTTTTTTCATCACTATCTGCCTTATCGGTCGTAGCCTTCTCGTTAAACTCGCTATTTATTTCAATTTCTTCTGTTTCAGAATTTTCTGCCTCGATAACTTCTTCTTCGGCAGAAAGTTCTTTTTTATTTTCATCATTGTTCATAAATATTCATCACCTTTCTGAGTTTTGTACGGATTCAATCAGCTCCAACGGCGTTTGTCAATGACTCTTATTGTCAGGAACAGGAATAATGCCGTAACGCTCAGATAGAATATCACATCTGCAAAATTGATAAGACCAAGTGCAAAATTGTTATATCTTGTTCGGAATGAGAACGCAAGAAGTAGATTTTTGAGGAAATCGTTTGAAACTGTTGAAGCAAAGGAATCTAGAATATTTATGACAAACTCAATCGCAAAGGTAACAAGCGCCGCAACAGCTTGGCTTTCTGTGAGAGATGAAACAAATATACCGATTGATATAAGTGAACTTCCGAGAAGAAGAAGTCCGAGAATATTTCCGAATATAACTCCTACCGAAGGCGTTGCTATAAAAGCAAGAATTATCTCAAAAACAATAAATATCAATAAGCATATTGCAAACATTGCTATTGCAGAAAGATATTTGCCTATAACTATTCTTGTTATGCTTATCGGCGAAGTAAGCAAGGCTTGGTCGGTTTTCTGCTTTCTTTCCTCACTGAAAAGCTTCATTGTGAAAAGCGGTATAACAAACATTATAACCAAAAACATAGATTGAAAAACATAATACATATCAGATGTCTTTGTATATAAGCAAGTCGTATAGAAATATAATCCGCTGAAAAAGAAAAATACAGCCATAGTTATGTAGCCTATTGCGGAATTAAAATACGAGGTAAAATCCCTTTTGAATATTGCTCCCATTATTTATCTCCTCCCTCGCCCTGCGTAAGCTTGATAAATATATCTTCCAGTGAATACTCGTCTCTATGAAGCATAAGGATCGGCATCGATTGTGTTGCCATAGTTTTAAATAATGCTCTGCGAATGTCTACTCCCTCTTTACATTCTATCATATATTCTCCACAGCCACGCTCTGGCTCACCGGTTTTTCTGACATTCAATACGCCCGAAACATTGCGTATGGCAGAAATAACCCCCTGTTCTCTGCCTTCAATAACGGCTACAATCTTGTTATCAGCCGCTCTCGAGGTCATAGAGTCTTTCATATCGTCAGCAACTATCTTGCCTTTGTTAATAACGACAATTCTATCGCAGGTTGCCTGAACCTCCGATAAAACATGAGATGACAAAATAATTGTATGCTTTTTGCCAAGCTTGCGAATAAGGTTTCTCATTTCGATAATCTGATTCGGGTCAAGACCAACAGTCGGTTCATCAAGTATCAGCACAGGTGGATTTCCCAATAAAGCCTGAGCAAAACCAACACGCTGACGATAACCTTTAGAAAGATGCTTAATAAGTCTGTCGCTAACCTTATCAACGCCAACAAGCTTAGAAACCTCTAAGATATGTTCTTTCTTTGGCAAGGTTAATTTTTTTATATCGAACATAAATTTAAGATAGCTTTCAACCGTCATATCGCCATAAACAGGCGGAATCTCCGGCAAATATCCAATCTTAGATTTAGCCTTCTGCGGTTCTTCAAGAATATCAATACCATCAATAAGAACTGTTCCGTCTGTTGCGGATATGTAGCCTGTAATTATATTCATAGTAGTAGATTTTCCTGCGCCGTTCGGTCCGAGAAAGCCTAAAATTTCGCCGTCCTTAACCGAGAAAGTAACTCCGTCAAGAGCCGTCTGCCTCCCATAATTTTTAACCAGATTTTTTACTTCAATCATATATAATACGCTCCTTAGCTTTATCAGCAAAATGCCCTGCGCCTTAACCAAAGAAATTTTTAAAAAGTCCCTTTAAAAGCCTAAAAATTTTTTGTTGTTATATCCTATAGGTATCATCCGGAAAAGACATGAGAATGCATTTTTCTGCATTATATCAAACAAATATTAAAATTAAAAAAACTATTTTAAAAAACTCATTAATTAATATAAAACAATCGCTTATTATCTTATGAAAGGTTCTGAAATATCCGTATCCAACAGTTTTCCATATGCCTTAACTTTTCTGAATGTATTTCCAAGCATTTCTCGGTTTCGGTATTCTCTTAGCTTTTCAATATCAAAATCCGCAAAATACAAACTGCTTGTTTTATCATCTGCCAAAAGTATTGTGTTGTCAACGCACATTCCATTTTCGTCCCAACATATCGGAGAATACGCGCACGAATTTCCGCAATTATCCCCGGGCGGATTTGACATTACAATTCCTACCATATTTTCATATGCTCTTGTATAAAGTGCTTTAAGGCGAGGAAGCATTGAAGCGCAGTCATTTGGAACAAGTATCAGTTCTGCTCCTTTTAGCATTAAAATCCTTGCACTTTCAGGATATTCTCTGTCATAACATATCATAATGCCTATTTTAACCCCGTCAAATTCGCATACATTAAATTCTTCCCCGCTTTCAAGACATCTTTCGTCTGCAAAATCGCAGGTATGAACCTTATCATATCTCATAATGATTTTTCCCTGTTTGTCAATAACAAGGGCTGTATTTCGCGCTTTTTCATTTCCCTTAAAAAATGCCGTTGCAACTACTCCGATTTTAAGCTCCATTGCTTTGTCACGTATTCTTTTTATATGTATACTATCTTCGTCAATGACTTCTGAATTTAATATAGGCATAGAATAACCCGTAATAAAGCACTCCGGCAACAATAATATATCTGCTTGATTGTCCTTTGCCTGCTCCATTTCTTGAATGATTCTCGTTGTATTTTTCTCAAAATCTCCTACAGCAGCACATTCCTGTAATATTGCAACTCTGAATATAGATTTAGACATATGCCCTCCGTTTCAACTATTTCTGCTTTTCTAAATATTCAATAGGTACTTCTTTTGTCAGCCAAATTCCGTTTTTCGACAAATAAAAATCATATCGCCTTTCCGGCATTCCGTTAAATATCAATTTCCAAAGTAACGGGGCAGTGGTCGCTTCCAAGAACTTCTGTCAGAATATTTGCAGAAGTGATATTCTGCTTAATTCGGTCTGATACTATGAAATAATCGATACGCCAACCTACATTATTCTGTCTTGCCCTCGCTCTGTATGACCACCAACTGTATATACCCGTTTCATCGGGGTGTAAGTATCTGAAAGTATCTATAAAGCCCGCACCAAGAAGCTCACCGATTTTTTCTCGTTCTTCATCAGAAAAACCGGCATTTCCACGATTTGTCTTAGGATTTTTAAGGTCTATTTCGTTATGTGCGACATTCATATCACCACAGAGAATGACAGGCTTTTTCTTATCAAGTTCAATAAGATACTTACGCAAATCGTCTTCCCAACGCATACGGTAATCAATTCGTTTCAAGCCGTCTTGTGAATTTGGCACATATGCATTTATAAGGTAAAAATTTTCATATTCAAGGGTTATCATTCTACCCTCGTGGGAATGTTCCTCTATATCCATACCGTTATATGTTACAGAAAGAGGCTTATGTTTCGCAAATATTGCTGTTCCCGAATAGCCTTTTTTCTCAGCACTGCACCAAAATTGCTCATAGCCATCAAGCTCAATAGTAGCCTGTCCTAACTGCATTTTAGTTTCCTGTATACATATAAAATCTGGATTCTCAGCAAGAACCGAATCAATAAAACCCTTGCCAAGACAAGCCCTTATACCATTTACATTCCATGATAAAAATTTCATATTTTGCTCCCATCGTTTGATAGTTTCACTTAGAAAAATATATAAAATTCTTCTAACGAGATAAGTGTTTTTAATTATTTTCGATTATTATTTCATTTTACCATACACTCACACACAATATCAAGTAAAATATAGACCATTTACATAACATTCAAAAGTCCTTACCTATATAATCTAAAATTTTATAATATATCAGTTGTATAGCTTTATTTAGTATGATATAATTAAAATTAATTAAAATATGTGAAAGTAGTGTTTTTATATGAAACAAACTCCCAATAATAATTTTATGACTTCAGAAATGCTTGAATTTGAGGATATATATAACAAAACTAATAACGCTATTTTCTTTTTAGCTAATCTTATATGCCCAAACTCTGAATTAGCTAATAAGCTATACTTTTCAATTTACAATAAAATCTATATGTCAATTCCATTGCCAAAAGACGATGAACAAACAAATGAGCTTTTAGATAGGATAATCATTAAACAAAGTGTGATTATTCTTACATCATATAGTGATGCACCTATATTTGACAATAAAGAAGATTTAGCAAATAAATTTGATGAACAAATGGAAAACTATGATAAAATTCCACTCGATGTTGTCAGTGAATATGCTAAACCTGAATTTACTTCTAAAATCATTGGCATTTTTAAGCGATTACCAGATAGTGCAAGATTATGTTTAACATTATCATACTATAGAGATGTGCCATTAGAACGTATGGCAAAGTATATGGGTATCCCCTTAGCTTGTATTAAACACATAATCTGCCAGGCAAATAGCGATATAGAGCTACAAATGGAAAAAGAAACAGGTGAAAAAAGTTATCCTACACCTTCATTTTTGCCTATGATTTTCCGGCGTGCCGAGCAGCTAAGCCATAAGAAAAATCCCCCACCAAGTCTTGTCGAAACTTGCACAAACGCCTTAAATCTCAAAGAGCATAGAATTGAAAAAGAAAATATAGAAGAATTTTATACTGATAAACATACTCTTGATATTTTAAAAAAGAAACCTGTCGAATTAGATATTGAAACCACTAAAAAGGCTGGTATCGTAGCGGCAATCATTGTTGGAATTATAATAATCATCGTACTGATTTTTTCATTTGTACCAAACATAATTGGCAATATTTCATCCGATAGTTCTTCTCCACAAGTATACGAATCAGGAAAGGAAAGGGTTCTGCACGATAGATACCAAGACCCTGCCACAGGTGAATATACAGAATTTTCATTAAAATTTCTATGGGGTGGAGATTATGAATATAGCGTCACAAAAGACGGCTACGAATTGGTTCTTTTGGAAGGTCCTAGTATGATTGAAAATAGTGCCTTTTGTAATTGTAAAGATTTGGCAAGTATTAAATTGCCCAAAAGCATAAAAAGCATCGGAGAAGATGCTTTTGAAAGCTGCGATAACTTAAAAAACATAGATATTCCAAGTAGTGTAACAGAAATCGGTGACACTGCCTTTGGAAGTTGCGAGAATTTACAATCTATAAATCTTCCCGATGGTCTTTTAACAATAGGAGAGGGAGCATTTGAATATTGCCAAAGTCTAACACAAATCACTATTCCAAAATATGTACAAAGTATAAAATCAAATACTTTTCGTGAGTGTTGGAGTCTTACGCATTTTACACTTTTATCAAGCTTCAAAACCTTTGATTTTAACATTTTGGGGAATCATACACCTATCAAACGAATAGACCTACCAGATACTATATGTTCTTTAGGGTCTTACGATTCATTCATAAACGATGTCGATTTTTATTGCCGACAAGGCTCAAAAACAGAAGAAACCCTAAGATTCCATAAAACTCCAAATATATATTATATTACAGATTAACCCAAGAAATCCTTAATAACACTATATTCTTCAACAAGTCTTTCAAGTGTAAACCGACAATTAGCCGGACTTGTTGATGGCAAAGAGATAGCTGAAATTTTAGTTTTCGGCTCACATAACTTCTGATAAATCGAAAAAGCTTTTTTTCCTGTTGTGAAAATAGCCTTTATATTACAGTTTTCGAGAATAGACGATAAATCATTTGGTACAGGATTCTTAATTGAGCTATCCTCTGCACCTTTGATTTCGCAAGACGCCAAAACATCCCAAAGAGCGATTCTGTGCTTTAATAAAAGTTCAGTTCGCTCTTTATTATTTTCAGGAAGTTTTTCACCAAAAATAGCTGATAAAACTTGCCAAAATCTATTCTGTGGATGTCCGTAATAAAAATTATTTTCTCTTGATTTCGGCGAAGGCATTGTGCCAAGAATCAAAACAGCCGAATTTTCATCAAAAATCGGTTTTAAAGGGTGTGTAATAATCTTATTTTCCATAACTTTACCTGCTTTATAATTGATGTTTTTTCTTTCGGGTGGTATACTATTATAAATAAATTAACTAATAAATTTTTATTAAGGCATATTATATATATCGACAGGAGGGCAGTGAAATGGCTAAAATTCTGATAGTTCTTACCGGCGGCACGATTGGCAGTATAAGTGACGGAAAAATCATTGATGTTGATGAAAAAGCTTCTTTGTTACTTATAGATAAATACTGCAAAAAATATGGAAAAGAGGACGATTTCACCCTCGTTCAGCCCTTAAATATCGCAAGTGAAAACCTTGAACTTACGCATTGGGAAACTATGATAAATTTCATTCTCGAATATAATATTAACGGTTTCGATGGAATTATCATAACCCACGGAAGCGATACTCTTTCATATTCCTCTGCAATACTTTCAATGTGCCTTTGCCATTTGCCCATTCCTATAGTACTCACTGCCTCTAATTATACCGTTCTTGACGAAAGAAGCAATGCTTTAAATAATTTTCATTCAGCAGTTTCTATGATTAAATGCTTTTCAAGGGGCGTTTTTACTGCTTTCGGCGATAAAATCGGCAAAAGTCGAGTATTTCTGCCAACAAGAATATTAGAGGCTGACGGCTTAACAGATACTTTTCAAAGCTTTGGTGGTAAAGAACTTGGCTTTATGAACGATGAGAAATTCGAATTCACAAAGCTTTCAATAAATCCCACTAAAACCGAAATAGAAGAACCTCGCAAACCTATTTTAAATGGAAAATTAAGCCTTAATAAAAAAATTATTTTTATCAGACCTTACCCCGGACTTAATTTCAGCAATATTGTAATAAGCGAAGATACGGGAGCGGTTTTGCTTATGACATATCATTCAAGTACGGCTCGTACTGCGGGAAATGGAAGTGTGCTAACACTGATTGAAAATTGCCGTAAGTGTGGTATTGATGTATATTGCACACCATGTAAAAATAAAAACGAGCATTATAAATCGAGTACTGAACTTATAAAAGCCGGTTGTATGCCAATTTATAGTACATCTCCCGAAAGCTCATATGCAAAACTTCTTTTGGCTTGTAATACTGATGTCAGCTTGCTTAATCGCAATATTTATTTTGAGGTAGTGTGCAGCCGCACAGAACAATACGCGAAATAGCTCGATAAGTCTCGCTCTAACCTTTTCTACACCAGCTTTGCTGGTGAAAGCTGCTCGCAGTTTCCAAAGGCAGAATCTTTGGTCACCGTCCGCAGACAGCGAAACACTTTATGCTTCTTAAAGCGCAAAAATGTTTTTCGTAGGGAACCCTCGCAGGAGGCTCTGTAGATGCAACTCATAGTGAAGATGCGGAGGCACGCCGCCTCAATTTCTATAATACTCCTTATTTCAAAAAAATTATTCAATTTTTTTGAAATAATACTTGACAAACTCTTTCTGCCGTTGTATAATGAACAAGCTGATTATTCAACAGCAGTAAATATGGCGGTATAGCTCAGTTGGCTAGAGCATTCGGTTCATACCCGAAGTGTCGTAGGTTCAAGTCCCACTACCGCTACCAGATATGGCCCGGTGGTCAAGCGGTTAAGACACCGCCCTTTCACGGCGGTAACACGGGTTCGATTCCCGTCCGGGTCACCACACCTCAAAGTGAACAATTAGATTTAATCTAATTGTTCACTTTTTATTTTGTAAATCACAAAATTTTCTTGCACTATTTATTCAAATAAGATATAATTATTTGTGGTATGCAAAAATACTATAAATCCGTAAACTTTTTAAAATTAAGTCAACGGATTTAAACACACTAAATTCGGAGGATTAACATGAAAAAGATATTACCAATTATTCTCTGTGCCGCAATCGTATTTTCAGTTTCAGGCTGTGTAAGCAGAGGCACTCAGCTTACTGCTCTTCCAACTGATAATATTCCTAAGGCGGATTCTGTCAAGGTAAAGGACTACGACGATAATCTTGACGGACTTGAGAAATATCTCAAGAAAAGAGCTTTCCTGCCAGATATGGACGGAACAGAAATGTCATATGATATGATTGGTGCAAAAGCCGGTCATAGATACATTTTCACTTTTAATAACTCTCAGGTAACAGCAGAATTTTATGAATACGACCTTAAAAATCTCAATGATGAAGCTAAGAAAACAATCGAAAGCGTAAAGAAAGACGGTAAATTTGAACTTCTCGGAATGACCACAGAAGCTACTCTTTCCGATAACGGAAAATACCTCATGGTTTATACCGATAATTCGGGCGAAGATCTTAACAAAACAAGAAAATCAGATGTTCTCAAGGCTTTCAAAGAGTATAAGAAATAATTATGAGGTGATATAATGAGCTTTCTAAAATCTTTTTTCGGAAATTACAGTAAGCGTGAGCTTAAAAGAATTAACCCTATCGTTGATAAAATCCTTTCTTTAGAGGATACATATAAAAAGATGACTGATGCAGAACTTCGTGAGCAGTCAGAAAAATTCAGAGAAAGACTTAAAAACGGCGAAACTACCGACGATATTCTTCCTGAGGCATTCGCTGTCTGTCGTGAAGCTGGCGACCGTGTTCTCGGTATGCGTCACTTCCCTGTACAGCTTATCGGTGGTATCGTTCTTCATCAGGGAAGAATCAGTGAAATGAAAACCGGTGAAGGTAAAACTCTTGTTGCTACACTTCCTGCATACCTCAACGGTCTTACAGGCGAAGGCGTTCATATCGTTACAGTTAACGACTACCTCGCAAGGCGTGACTCTGAGTGGATGGGTAAGCTTTATCGTTTCCTCGGACTCACAGTCGGTCTTATCACACACGATGCTTCTAATGATGAACGCCGCAAAGCTTATGCCGCTGATATTACATACGGCACAAATAACGAACTTGGTTTCGACTATCTTCGTGATAATATGGTTGTCTATAAAAACCAGAAGGTTCAGCGTGGCCACGCTTTCGCTATCGTCGATGAAGTTGACTCCATTCTTATAGATGAAGCAAGAACTCCTCTTATCATTTCAGGTCCTGGCGATAAGTCAACAGATATGTATGAGAGAGCCGATAAGCTTGCTAAAAAGCTCACAAGCAAGAAGTTCGTTGAAATCGACAACAAAGAAGATAATGATGAACTCTATAAAGAAGAGGGCATAGACTATATCGTTGACGAAAAAGCTAAAACTGCTACTCTTACACCACTCGGCGTTAAAAAAGCTGAGGAATATTTTGGTATCGAAAACCTCACCGACCCTGAAAATGTTGTATATCAGCACCATATAAATCAGGCTATCAAAGCTCATGGTATTATGCGTAAGGATATTGACTATGTTGTCAAGGACGGAGAAGTTATCATCGTTGATGAAAGCACAGGCCGTCTTATGTATGGCAGACGATACAACGAAGGCTTGCATCAGGCTATCGAGGCTAAAGAAGGCGTTAAGGTTGAGCGTGAAAGCAAGACTCTTGCTACAGTTACATTCCAGAACTACTTCCGTATGTATAAAAAGCTCTCCGGTATGACCGGTACTGCTATGACAGAAGAAACAGAATTTCAGGAAATCTACAAGCTTGATGTTGTAGAAATTCCTACAAACAAGCCCGTTCAGAGAATCGACCTCCCTGACGCTATCTTCAAGACAGAACAGGGCAAATTTGAAACTCTCATAAATGATATTATGGAAGCTCATGAAAACGGTCAGCCTGTTCTTGTGGGTACAATTTCTATCGAAAAATCTGAGGTTCTTAGTGCATTGCTCAAGAAAAAGGGTATCAAGCACAATGTCCTCAACGCTAAATATCACGAAAAAGAAGCTGAAATCATCGCACAGGCCGGTAAACTTGGCGCCGTTACAATCGCAACAAATATGGCTGGTCGTGGTACTGATATTATCCTTGGCGGTAACGCCGAATACCTCGCAAAATCTGAAATGCGTAAGATGAAGATTCCTGAGGAACTTATTGTCGAAGCAACAGGTTTTGCAGAAACTGATAATGAAGATATCAACAAAGCTCGTGAAACATTCAGAACCCTTGAAGCTAAATACAAAAAAGAAACAGACGCCGAGGCTGAAAAAGTCAGAGAGGCCGGCGGTCTGTTCATTATGGGTACAGCTCGTCACGAATCACGCCGTATTGATAACCAGCTCCGTGGTCGTGCAGGTCGTCAGGGCGATAAGGGTGCAAGCCGTTTCTATCTCTCAGCCGATGACGAACTTCTCCGTATCTTTGCAGGCGACAGACTCACAAAGATTATGGAAACTATGAAAGTACCTGATAACGAACCTATCGAGAATAAACTCCTCACAAATGCTATTCAGAGCGCTCAGGAAAAGGTCGAATCCAGAAACTTTGCTATCCGTAAAAATGTTCTCCAGTTTGACGATGTTATGAACCGTCAGCGTGAGATTATCTACGGTCAGCGTGACCAAGTTCTCGACGGCGAAAATCTTCGTGAAACTATTCTTAAAATGGTTACTGATGTTATCACAGACGCTGTCAACCTTTATCTCTCAGGCGATGATAAAGAACATTGGAACCTTGACGGTCTTAGAGAGCATTTAAGAGGTTGGTTCCTCGATGAAGATAAAGAAAAAGAATTCCTTGAGTTTAATGATGAAGAATTTGAATCTCTCGAGAAAGAATACCTCAGAAATAAGCTTGTAGAATACGGTCAAACACTTTATGAAGAAAACGAAACCCTCATTCCGGAGGAAACCATGCGTGAGATTGAGCGTGTTTACCTCCTCAAGAATGTTGACCGCTACTGGATGGACCACATCGACGCTATGGAAGAACTCAAGCGCGGTATCCGCCTTAGAGCATATGGACAGCATGACCCTGTTGTTGAATATAGAATCGAAGGTTTCGATATGTTCGACGCTATGATTGCATCTATCCGTGAAGATACTGTCAAGATGCTTCTTGTTATCCCAAGAAAAATTCACGAAAAAACAGAAGAGCAGAAAAGACTTCGCGAACTCGCTCTCAAGCGTGCAGCAGAGGGTCGTGCAAGAGCTGCGGCATCTGCACAAGCTGCGGCAATGGCTGCAAAAGCTGAATCCGATGAGCTTTCTGCCGTGAATGAAGACGACAGCGAACCAATGTCCGCTGACCTTGCGGTTGAGGTTGAAACTACTGAAAAAGATGTTCAAAATATCGCTGAAAAGTATACACATCGCGAGCAGGTTGCAGAGCCTACTATGACTAATGCTGATGATTCTGACGGTCGTTCAAAGACTGTTGTCAAGAGTGCAAAGCAGAGAATCGGCAGAAATGACCCATGCCCATGCGGAAGCGGTAAGAAATATAAGAAATGCTGCGGTAAAGACGAATAAGCGGCGAGCCGCGAGCCGCCTCTCCCAAGACACCTAAAAGTTTCGCTCGAGCCTTTTCAAAGGCTCGCGGATTCCAAAGGCAGAGCCTTTGGTGGGTTTTAAGGGCGAAGCCCTTAACCTGTCTTGCCTTCTAAGGGCGGACAAAGTCCGCCCTTAATGACTAATGTTGCTAACAAAAAAATCCAATCGGTGGACTATGTCCACCGATTAGGGAGTAAAGAATGTTAAGTGCGTTGCCCTTAAAACCCACGAGGGACTCCGTCCCTCGACCCTGCAAGCCTTTAAAAAGGCTTGAGCGAAATTTTTGTCTTTCTAAGATAAGTGCAAAATCAGTATAAATAAGCTGAATTTCAGCCAAAATACTTAATATGAAACATATACTTAATTCTTGAATAATTTCCACCGAACCAACCTGATTAAAAAATCGGGTTGGTTTTGGTGCTTATAAAGATAATGTTAAGGATACTAACCTTAGCTTTAGGAGTTGTATTATTATGTTATTCTCAAAGAAAAATTCTACTGAAAATACAGGCAGCATAGAATATATTATCGTCGGACTTGGAAACCCTGGTTCTCAATATGAAAATACTCGTCATAATGCTGGTTTTATCACCCTCGATACAATAGCAAAGAAAAACGATATCAAGGTGGACAGACTAAAATTCAAATCACTTTGCGGAACAGGCACAATCGGCGGAAAGCGTGTTCTCCTTATGAAACCGTCAACCTTTATGAATCTTAGCGGTCAAGCCGTCACAGAGGCTATGGCTTTTTATAAAATTCCGCCTGAGCATACTATTGTTATATTTGACGATATTTCCCTTGAACCGGGTAAACTCCGTATCCGCAGAAAAGGCAGTGACGGCGGTCATAATGGCATTAAAAATATAATCTATCTTTCAGGAAGCGACAAATTTCCGAGAATTAAAGTCGGCGTAGGTGCAAAGCCAAATCCACACTGGGAATTAGCCGACTGGGTACTTTCAAAATTCACTGAAAGTGAAATGAAATCCCTGACCGAGGCTGCCGAAAATGCCGCACAAAGCGTTGAATATATGGTAAATGAACAGATTGACAAGGCAATGAATCTCTTTAATTCATAAAATAAAATTAATATAAAGGACGAGCAATAAATATGACAAATAAAAATCACTCTTTAAAATTGATACAGCAAAATATGAAAACAAAAATTTTTGTTGATGAAAAAATTAAAGATCCAAGAAATCCTATTAGAGGTGTTTATGGGATTTTTATACAGGACGATAATAAAAATAGTGAATGTGCATATATAGGTCGCTCAGATAATATATATGGCAGAATATTCGATTCAAATGGTCATATATCTATGCTTAAAAACCAAAATCACTATGCCTCAAAATTAAATGATTCAATGGACTATGATAATAAAACAATCTACATTAAAATTTTACAAGAAGTTCCATTTATATTTGATAATTACTATAAAGATGTACATCGTTTAGCTTTTGCTGAATACTATTGGATTTCTTTTTATCAAGGAATTAACCAATGTTTAGAACAATTACCCGAAGGAAAAAATATATCGGAAGATGACTGGATCAAAAAACATAACCAAAGGGTACAAAAATGAAATTTTTAGATAATGTATTTTATAAAATTCCAGAATACAGAGAGCTTTCAAGAGCTGTCGATTTATCCCGTCTGCCTGCTTGCGTGACGGGACTTTCGACTGTCCATAAATCACACCTTATATACTCTCTTTGTCGTGAAAAGCAGACTCCCGCTCTTGTAATTGCCGCTGATGAACAAGAGGCTCAAAGCTTTTGTGCAGATATTTCCGCTATAGGACTTAAAGCACTCTATTATCCAGCAAGAGATTTCATTTTCTATGATATGGCTGGACGCTCGCACGAATACGAACATCAACGCATACACGCTCTTTTTGCCTTGCAAAATAAACTGTGTGATGTAATAGTTGCTTGTATTGACGGTTTATTGCAATATACCATTCCAAGTAAAAGTCTTAAGGCTGCGACTATATCCGCACATATCGGCGATGAAATTCCGCTCGATAAAATTGTGCTTTCACTTGTAAACGCAGGCTATGAACGCACCGAACAGGTCGAAGGAACAGGACAATTTGCCGTCAGAGGCGGTATTCTTGATTTCTTTCTTACAACAGAAACAAGACCTATGCGTGTAGAATTCTGGGGAGATGAAATCGACAACATTTCCTATTTCGACCCCGAAACCCAAAGAAGAACCACAGAAACCTGCGATTCATTCATAATCACCCCATCAACGGAAATCCTTATCAACGATAAAGAAAAGCTCATAGAAGCAATTACCAAAAAAGCCTCCTCACTTCGTGGTAAAACTTCCGCAATAGCAAAGGAAAAGCTTTTAAACGAATGTGATATTCTCAGAGATACAGGCAATCTTCCTTGCATTGACAAGTTCTATTCGCTGATTTATCCTAAGAGTGAAACACTATTTGATTATATCGACAATGATATGCTTGTTTTTGTTTCAGAACAAGTCAATCTTCGTGAACGAATGAAATCCGTTATGTGGCAGTGGCACGAGGATATTAAAGACTACTTTTCGGACGGAACTCTCTGCAAAGGGCTCGATACATTCTCGCTTGATTATCAAGATTACCTCGATAATATTCAACACCGCAATACTATCCTTTTAGACAATTTTGCAAGGGGAACTTCCGACTTAACACTTCGAGAACTTTTCAATATGAGCGTCAAGCGTCTTTCCATATGGAGTGGTTCTGTTTCAATACTTTGTGACGATTTAGACGCTATGCTTGCTCAAGGCTATACAGTTGTCGTACTATGCGGAACAGAAAAAGCCGCAAAAAACCTTTGCGATGATTTAAAATCTCACGATAAAAATGCCGTTTTTATAGCAAATGATTCTACTCTCGGAGAAAATAAGCTCTATGTTGCGGCTGGTAGTCTTTCGGCTGGCTTTGAATATCCTGCGGCTAAATTTGCCCTGATAACACATGGTCAAGTCAGCATAGCAACAAAGAAACGCCGCAAAAAGCATACAAACGGTCAAAGAATTTCAAGTATTACCGACCTTTCAATCGGTGACTATGTAGTTCATTCCATACATGGAATAGGCATTTTTGACGGCATACACAAGATAGAAACCCAAGGTGTAACCAAAGATTACATCAAGATAAAATACGCAAAACAAGATGTTCTATATGTTCCCGTAACACAGCTTGACCTTGTCGCAAAATATATCGGTCCTCGTGAGGATAGCACCGTAAAACTCCATAAGCTCGGCGGCACAGAGTGGCAAAAGACTAAAACAAAAGTACGTACAGCCGTTAAGGATATTGCACACGAGCTTATAAAGCTTTATAGTGAGCGTATGAAAGCACAAGGTCACGCATTTCCAAAGGATACCGAGTGGCAAAAGGATTTTGAGGCTCGTTTTGAATACGAAGAAACCCCAGACCAGCTCCGCTGTATTGAAGAAATCAAAGAAGATATGGAAAGAACCGTTCCTATGGAAAGACTTCTCTGCGGAGATGTCGGTTTCGGCAAAACGGAAGTCGCACTTCGTGCCGCCTTTAAATGCGTAACGGATTCAAAGCAGTGTGCCTTGCTTGTCCCTACGACAATTCTTGCTTGGCAGCACTACCAAACAATTCTCCGCAGATTTGAAGGTTTTCCTGTAAATATCGAATTACTCTCAAGATTCCGAACCGCCAAAGAGCAGAAAGAAATCATTAAAAAGCTCAAAAACGGTGATATTGATATAATTGTCGGAACGCACCGACTTCTTGGCAAGGATGTTGAGTTTCGAGATTTAGGCTTAGTCATAATTGATGAGGAACAGCGTTTCGGCGTCGCCCAAAAAGAAAAATTTAAGGAAATGCGTAAGAATATTGATGTTCTCACACTTTCCGCTACACCTATTCCAAGAACACTTAATATGGCTATGTCGGGTATTCGTGATATGTCCGTTTTAGAGGAAGCCCCGCAAGACAGACACCCTGTTCAGACCTATGTCCTCGAACAAGATAACGGTGTTATAAACGAGGCAATTCGCCGAGAATTACGCCGAGGCGGTCAGGTATTTGTACTTCATAATTCCGTTGAAACTATATCTCAAAGAGCCGCCAAGATTCAGCTTGATATTCCCGAAGCAAAGGTCGGTTTCGGACACGGCAAAATGAACGAAAACGAGCTTTCCGAAATCTGGCGAAAAATGCTCGAAGGCGAAATAAATGTCCTTGTCTGCACAACGATTATCGAAACAGGCGTTGACCTGCCTAACGCCAATACTCTCATAATTGAAAATGCTGATAGAATGGGACTTTCCCAGCTACACCAGATTCGTGGACGAGTCGGCAGAAGCTCCCGCCGTGCATATGCCTACCTCACCTTTACAAGAAACAAAGTCCTAAGCGAAATCGCCCAAAAGCGACTTTCAGCTATTCGTGAATTTACAGAATTTGGCTCAGGCTTCAAGATTGCTATGCGTGACCTCGAACTCCGAGGAGCAGGAAATATCCTCGGTGCTCAACAGCACGGTCATATGGAAGATGTCGGATACGATATGTATTTAAGATTGCTCGGTGATGCCGTCAGCGAAGAAAAGGGTGAAGAAAATCCCGATAGAGATATAGACTGCCTTGTTGATATACACATCGAGGCACATATTCCGGAAGATTATATCGAAAATCTCAGCCATAGACTTGAGATTTATCGCAGAATTTCCGAAATCCGCACAGAAGAAGATTTAAGCGATGTCACAGACGAATTGATAGACCGTTTCGGCGACCCGCCTAAATCCGTACTCGGACTTCTCACGATTGCGCTTGTCAGAAGTAAAGCAGAAAGTTCAGGAATTTATGAGATTAAACAGCGTGACGGCTATGCTATGATGTTTGTAAGAAATATAAAGACGCCTGCGGTTGCAGATATTATAAGCAGAATGAAGAGCAGAGCAACGCTAAGTGCGACAAATAAACCGTATATAGCTATTAAAATGCAACCAAATGAAAAGATTCTGGATTTATTATGTACTACCTTAGATATTAAAGGAATAGGATAAAAATTTTACTATCCACACTATTAAGCATAGATTTTTTAAGGTGATTATTATGGAAAAACAAAAACCTTCTAAAAATTCAATCCTCGTTTGGCGTATACGAGCCACTCTTATTTTATTCGGCACCGCGTTTATTCTCGGCGCTTTATTCGTGTTTTTCCCAATAATATCATCTATTATCGCTACTCTTATAATAATAGCATATATCCTGGCTATAACTATTTATTGCCCAAAGCTCTATAAGCATACAAATTTTTATTTAGTCGGAAAAAACCTTACCATAGAGCAAGGTTTTTTTATCAAGCGTAAATGTACGCTTAGTCCCGAGCGTATTCAATATATTATAACTTTGAGCGGACCCATTCAGCGAAGCTTGGGCGTCTGTTCGCTGTCATTTATGACGGCAGGTTCTGCTCAGACCCTGCAAAATATCACCCCCGAGGACGCGCTAAAAATCAAATCAGCTCTCGACCCTTCAAAAAAGGAGGTGCGTGGTGAAAGAAAGAAGCCTTAAAAAACAACATCCTTTCGCTATGCTGTCAAAATTGACAGGCTCGGCACTACTCCTTTTGTTACCTGTTATACAGCAGCTATTATACAGACCGCAGAACGCAATCGAAATAATCGGTTCTATGGGTATTTCTGCACTTTATGCCATAGGCGTTATAACCGGTGCATTTATTTTCTATAATACCTGTCGATATAAAAGAGTGGCAAACGGTATATATCTTGAGCGTGGAGTTTTGATAAAGCGAAAGTTTACCGTTCCGTTTGAAAATGTTTCAACCATAACTGTCGATAGAAATATTTTTGCAAATATTTTTAATGCGGCGAGAATAAGTATAGATACACCCGCAGGTTTCAGCAAAAAGCGAGATATTTCCCTTTATATGCGTAGAAGTAAAGCTCGTTTTATAATAATTAAAATGCTCGATGGCTTAAAAACAAGCTATGTATATCTCGCAGGAAATTTTCGTATGGTGCTTATGTCAGCCCTTTGGTCAAACCCAATGACGGGCTTACTTTTGCTTGCACCGCTTATCCAAAAGACAGGTAATATTCTCGGCAAAGAATTTAATAGTATAGTAATTAAATCTGTCGATTTCCGAACAAATCTTGTTTCAGTCGGCATTACTCCGGCGGCGGCAACTATCGCAAATATTCTTGTGCTTGGCTGGGCAGTTGCTATGCTTTTCCAATTTTTCAGATACGCAAGATTTTCCTCAAAGCGTATCGGCGATTATATTGCCATAACAAGAGGAATCGGAGTTAAAAACGAACGCTATACAAAAATTCACGAGATTTCGGCTCTTACTATAAGTAGTACACTTTCTATGGCGATGCTCAAGCTGAGAAGTGCGGGAATTTTCGCCGTAGGCTCCGGCAAAGATAAGGGCGATAAAAGCCTTATTGCAATAGCCGCTAACGACCGAGAACTTGCTTCCGCAATTAAGGGCATAGTCGGCTTTGACACTCGCTATAAAAGACGCCTACGCCCCGAAAAAAGTCGGCTTTTCTCATATATTATGGTTCCGCTTATTGCTATGGCAACAGTTTTTGCAGCTGTAAGTCTGCTTATATTTGTACCGTTGCTTGACGATTTGTATTTTACCGCACTATTAATATCTCTCGCTCCGCTTGCGTGGTGGATAGCTTTTAGAGTTTATGCGTTTTATAATTCCTCAATCGGCTATAATAAAACCTGTGCAATGTTCTGTGGATATAGAAAGCTTTCACTCGTTGAATATGTAATCCCATATCAGCACATACAGTTCGTTGAAATCAGGCAAAATCTTTTTCAACAACATTCAGGCTTTTGCAATGTCAGAGTCTATCTCTATTATGAAGAAAAAGCGATTCATACAGTTAAACACTTGAGATTAGCCGATGCCGAAGAAATCGTCAAACAAATCGAAAAAAGAATCAGTAGCTAACAAACTCCCCCTAGACTGCCAAAAGCTTTGCGGCGAGACGCCGCAGCCAAGACGCGTAATCGCTTGGCTTTGCCTCGCTCGTAGCAAATATAGGAAGTTTTGTCCACGCGGAGGGCTAAACTACCGATTAGTTAATGCACTTCTTTATGGCAGTTAAAAAATGTTTTTAAGAAAGGAAGTCTAAAAATGATAGGAATAATAGGTGCTATGGATATTGAAGTAGAGGGACTCATCTCTGCTATGAGCGATAAAGAAGAAAAAAAAATCAGTGGAATAGTCTTTCATTCAGGAAAAATCGGTAACAAAGAATGTGTCGTTGCTAAGTGTGGTATAGGCAAGGTCAATGCCGCTGTCTGCACTCAAACAATGATTCTTGAATATCAGCCTGAATGTATCATAAATACAGGTATCGGCGGTGCTACATCTCTCGAAACCAAAATCGGCGATGTCGTAATCGCCACAGAAGTAGTTCAGCACGATATGGATACAACCGCCCTCGGCGATGCTCCGGCAACGCTTTTTCTCCACAACGGTGAATACGATAAAATCCCTTGTAATAAAGCCCTTTCAGAAAAAATTATTTCCGCTTGTGAAAGCTGTGGCATAGAGCCAAAGCTCGGCATTACCGCAACAGGTGATAGATTCATCGCAGGAAACAACGAACGCATTAAGCTTAATAAAAACTTTGGTGCAATCGTTTGTGAGATGGAAGGCGGAAGTATCGGACAGGTTTGCTTTATAAACGATATCCCATTCACCATTTTGCGTTCAATTTCAGACAGTATGAGTAACGAAGACGATAGCGTTGAATATATGACCTTCTGTAAAAGCTCGGCTCAAAAATCTGTCGCCGTACTCAAAAAATTCCTTACAGAGTAATAAATTTCCAATTTTATATTTACATATCAAAAATCTATGTTAAAATAAGATAAATAATATATTGGGGAGTTGCTCATAAATGAAGAAAATGCCTGTACTTGTTCTATTGGCGCTTATAATAATTCTTTTCCCGTTTATTATGCTTATCATACAAATGGGTAATAATAGCGAGCTTATGAATAGCAAAAATAATATTATAGAAAACTACTCCAAATATGAAGAAAAACTGAAAGAGAATGGCTATAAAACGAAATTAGTTACTGAAAATGGGGAAAAATATCTTATTGTTTATGAAGACCATGTTACCTATAAATTTAATAAATTAAATTCCTGTACTGCCGAATTCAGCAATAAAGATGTTGCCTCACAAAAATACACTTGCAAAATGTATGTAAAAAATATAGGTGAAAGTACGGTAAATGTCACTCTAAATGAAACATATCAAAACACAGAAATTGATTTTTCCTGTAACTATTCATCAAATGGCTTTGATACTATAATCGCCGATACACCAAACTATGATAGAAATGATAGAGAGATTAAAGAGATGATTGAGGGAGATTATAAATTATCGGCTGTTTATGCTCAAATGAAAAATATAAATACCGACCTTAAAAATATATCAAAAGAAAAATAATCCAAATAACCTGTCCAATAAAATCTATAGGGCAGGTTATTTTATGTTAATCAGAATAAAAAAGAAACAAAAATCCGACTGCTCATAATGAACAGCCGGATTTTTGTTTTAGGAGAAAATTATGATTAAGTTAGGAGTAAGCAAATTATTCATCAAGATTAAAGAAAAAAAGTTCTTCAAATCTTTTGTCAAGTGCGATACAAAGAAGTAAAGCAAGCTTTGCACTCGGGCAAAACTGATTGTTTTCTATTGAGCTTATAGTTTGTCGAGAAACACCGACCATATCTGCAAGCTCACCTTGAGATATTTTTTTTTCTGCACGGGCAACTCTAAGTTTGTTTTGAAGTTCCAACGGTTTACTCATTACTCAAACACCACAAACGCAATAATACAAGCCACCGCAATAACCAAAGTTGCAAATGCGGCAATCAGATATTTCGTTTTCCTTAAATCCTTATATTGATAAAAGAAAGTAGTTGAGAGGTATGCAGTCATAATCGCACCAAACTCAAAAAATTTTTCGCCATGAAAGGCTTTGTAAACGCTAAATACCAAGCAAAGAACAGCCACAACAACCGCACCGAATCCGAATGAACGGCTATAAACGGTTTGTTCTCGTTCATCGAGACCATCTTTTTTGTTTTTAGCAAGTATTTCTTGTTTATTCATACTCAAGAACCGCCTTAAACAACTTTATTCAGCCCATCTCTCTTGGCTGACTATATATTACCACAGCTCTGGCAATTTGTCAAGTACCCTTGGCAAAATTTCTTCCAAACTTGTCAGTGGCGAGCCGCCACAGCCAAGACACGGAATCGCTCGGTATGAGTATGGGAAATTTGTTGACGCGGATAAAGTAACTACCGTAGCCGAACGGGCTATGCCGTTCGGCTCTACCAACTAGCTAACAGACTTTCCCAAGATAATTAAAAGTTTTGCTCAAGGCGGATCCTTTGGTGAGTTTTAAGGGTGAAACCCTTAACTTCTCTCGTAAATGTCGAGGTTTTGCAACGCAAAACCGATTCCGCGTCTTGACAGCGGCGGCACGCCCTTTCGGTAGTACATCGGTAGTTTCCTCGACAGCATAAATAATCTTATCTCGCAAATACCAAACCATTCCACATTTTATCGTTTAACCAAAAAAGCCAAGCTTATGCACACAATAAGTGTATATAAACTTGACTTAACTAAATAATCTTGCTATAATTAAATCATAGATACACAGTTCGTGATGATTCGTGGTTTAATTCTTAACTACATTTGCAGTGATTAAGTTCCTAAAAGTGTGAAAGGCATAAGTTAGCGTTGCCAGTTAAGATTTTATCACAAACAAGGTTTTGAGGTGATAATTTCTACTTCCACTATGACAAAATTTAATATAGCTTATTTTGACTTATCAGTAATAACCGCCTTAGAAATTTCTTCGGTGTGCATAGAACGAGAACCCTTAACAAGAATAGCACAACCATCAACAATTTGTGTTTTCAAGTAAGATAGGGCAGAGGCATTATCCGTAAAACACCTTGCAATAACATTCTTATTCTTGCTCAAAGCACCTTTGGCTATGTTTTCTGCAAGATTTCCTATACAGATTACGCAATCAATGCCAATTTCGCCAAGATGTTCACCAACAGAAAAATGCTCGCTTTCGGCATAGTCACCCAGTTCAAGCATATTCGCAAGAACGGCAATTCTCTTAGTTGCATCAATGGATTTCAAAACATCAAGCGATACCTTCATAGCGTCAGGACTTGCATTATAGCTATCATCAATCAATGTACAGCCATCAAGCTTATGAATCTGCTGACGCATAGGAGCATTTTTATAGGTAAGAAGTCCAGCTTTAATAAGCTCGGTAGAAAGTCCGCAAGCCTTAGCTACTGCAAAAGCGGCAAGAGCATTTTTAACATTATGCTCACCAAGGGTAGGTATTTCTATTTCTTCGGTTTCATTCTTACTTACAAGAGTAAATATGGTATTCATACCATTAACACGAATATTTTCAGCACGATAATCGCAATTCTTGTCAAAACCGAATGTAACTGTCTTAAAATCCTGTTTTCCATAAAGAGTAATAAGAAGCTTATCATCACCATTCAAGAAAAGTACGCTATCCTTAGTGAAATTACCTGTTATCTTAAATTTTTCGGACATAATATTTTCTCTTGAACCGAGATTTTCAATATGAGCTGTGCCTATATTAGTCATAACTGCCATAGAAGGCTTAGCGATTGCACAGAGTCTTTCCATCTCGCCAAATTCGCTCATACCCATTTCGATAACAGCAGTTTCATTTTCAGGCATAATATCGAGCATAGTAAGCGGAAGACCTATCTGGCTATTTCTGTTGCCCTTAGTCTTAAAAACATTTGAGCCTTGAGAAAGTGCAGCAGCAATCATTTCCTTTGTACTTGTCTTACCGACACTGCCTGTAACTCCGATAATTTTTATATTAAACTTTGAACGATAATATGCACCAAGAGCCTGAAGTGCAGTAAGAGTATTTTTGACCTTAATGTAAGGCTTTTCGGCTTTTTCTGGAGCATCATATTCTGTAAAAGTCGCCGAACAGATTTTCAGGCAATCGTCTATAAACTTATGTGCATCGACCTTTTCGCCACGAATCGGCACAAAAAGTGTTCCGTTTTTAACTTCTCTGCTATCGCAAGCAACACTTGTGATTTCTGTATCAGGATTTCCACAAAGCAGAGTTCCACCGACTGCTTTGGCAATTTCTGAAACTTTTAACGGTATCATAATTTATCCTCCAATTATTTCTCAGCCAATATAGAAGCGATAACTTCACGCTCATCATAGTGCGTTTTCTTACCGTTCTTATCCTGATAATTTTCGTGGCCCTTACCTGCAAGAACTATAATATCTCCGTCCTGAGCATTTTCGATACAATAACGGATAGCGTCTGTTCTATCAGGAATGACGACATATTTGCCTTCTGTTTTATTGATACCAACCTTTATATCCTCGATGATATCCATAACATTTTCAAAACGGGAATTATCTTCGGTTATGACGGATAAATCTGAAAGTCTGCCCGAAATTTCGCCCATTTCGTAACGGCGGTCACGAGGTCTGTTTCCGCCCGCACCGAAAAGTGTAATCAAGCGGTTCGGGTGATATTCACGCAAGATAGTTAATAGACTTTCCATACTGAGAGCATTATGAGCATAGTCTATAAGCAAGGTATAGTGTCCCGGAACAGGCACAGGCTCAACCCTGCCCTTAACCTTAACAGTATTCAAACCCTCCTTGATAGCATCAAGGGAAACAAGATGACGACAAACAGATATTGCCGCAAGGGCATTATAAGCCATAAATTTGCCCGGAATATCGACATCAAGCTCAGTATTCAATACCCCACTAATAGTGAAATGCACTCCAAGATAGCCAGCCTTTGAGATAAGTCTATCATCAGAACCGATAAGCTCCGCATTCTTCGAGAAACCAAAGGTTTCAATCTTGCAAGATGAATGTTCTATTATGTACTGAGCCTTTGCATCATCTATATTTATCATACCAACCTTGCATTGCTTGAATAAGAGTGCCTTGCAATCGAGGTATTCCTGCATATCTTTATGCTCAGCACCGCCAATATGGTCGTGTGAAAAATTAGTAAAGATTGCATAGTCAAAGATAAAACCGTCTGTTCTGTGCCATTTCAAGCCAAGTGAACTTGCCTCCATAACAACGCACTTACAGCCCGCATTAATCATCTTACGCATTGCTCGTTGAATCTCATAGGATTCAGGCGTTGTATTGGCTGTTTCTTCAACCTTTCCGTCAATAACGATTCCAAGAGTACCTATAATGCCTGTTTTCAAGCCACCTGCTGTGAGAATATTTGCAACCATAGATGCAGTAGTAGTCTTGCCCTTAGTACCGGTAATGCCGATTGTAGTAAGTTCATTGGCTGGATTACCGAAATATACCGCTGAAACCAAAGCAAGAGCTTCTCTTGTATCCTTAACTCTGATTACAAGTGCATTTTTAACCTCTACATCTTCGCAAACAAGCACCGCAATAGCACCACCATCAACGGCAGCCTGTGCGAATTTATGCCCGTCAAAAGATGAACCACTGAGGCAGACAAAGAGGCAATCTTTTTGCACCTTACGAGAATCATATATTACATCTGAAATATCGGTATCAAGAATTTTTTCGTTGTCTATATCTGTGTTTTCTGAAAGAGTATAATTTAAATCCTTTATAAGCTCTTTTAATTTCATAAAATCAACCCCTTATAATTCTTATTAAAAGAATAGTAGAATATTCCTTTCTCATTTTACCACAACCTTAAAGCAAGTTCTACTATTTTATATAAATTTAATTAAACACAAAAAGACGGCCACCTTCGTGACCGTCTTTAATAGGACTAATTATAAGATTTAAGCCGTTTAGCTTTGTGATGTACCAATAACATCGTACATACCAAACATTGGAAGAATAATAGAAACAACAAGGAAACCAACAATAACACCTATGACAACTGTCATAATCGGCGTCATCATATCTGTAAGTCTTTGTGTAGATTCTTCTGTTTGTGATTCAAAAAGTTCTGCCATCTTATAGAGAGAATCACCAAGCATACCTGATTCTTCACCAACTCGAATCATAGAAACGAGAATTGCATCGAATACCGGGTGCTTTTTCATAGCCTCATTGATTGGCACACCTATCTGAACATCATTGATAACATCTGTTATTCTTGCTCTGACAAAGAGGTTAGAAACAGTATCTCTTGAAAGAGCCATGGCTCTATGAATAGGAATACCTGCATCTGTAAGGGTCGACATAAGTCGGCAGAAACGAGCAAGAGAAGATTGTCTGATGATAGGACCGATAAGCGGTATCTTCATCTGGAACTGTGCAAACTTCATTGCAAATTCCGCACTGTTCTTCTTCAGCAGGATAAATGCTACCGTAATAGCAAGAACGATAAGGAGGAGCAGCCACCAATATCCGATAAGGAAGTCTGAGAAACCCATAACAACCTTTGTAAGACCAGGTAGGTCGGCACCAAAGCTATCGTAAACACCTGTAAATGTTGGCAAAACAAAACAGCAAAGAACGATAACAACTACAATTATAAGCACAATAAGGAAGATAGGGTACATAAATGCACTTTTGAGTTTACCTTTAAGTGCTATATCCTTCTTTGTGATAAGCGCACACTGTTCAAAAGCTGTATCAAGACGACCGTTTGCCTCACCAGCCTCTACGATACTTACTATGATTGATGGGAAAGATTTAAACTTTCTCATAGACTGTGACATGGTAATACCGTTATAGAGATCCTGGTTCATTTCGGTCATAATTTTCTTCATGGTCTTATCTTTTTCGGTGGTAATCATAATCTCCATAGCAAGAGAAAGGTTGATACCAGCCTTCATCATAAGAGCCATCTGGTTAAGGAACATCAGGAGTTTCTTTGGCTTAATCTTTTGCTTATGATAATCGCCGCCGATTTCCATCTGCATAATACTTGTAGGTGCATCGGAGTTAGGAGCTTCTACGAGTTCCTGAACAACGAGTCCCTTATTTCTTAAAGAATTAAGAGCCTCATTTTCTGTTGGTGCATCTAAAAATCCTGTTTTCTTTTGATTTTTCTGATTTATCGCCGTATATTTATATTTCAATTTAATTCACCGCCCCTTAGGAAATCAGGTTATAAGTTGGTCAGTTTCGCCGATGTCGAAGCTCCAAGCCTTAGCTGTCTGGGCAGTGATAATACCTTGGTTGAGAAGTCCTTCGATACTCTTCTTCATGGTAATCATACCAGTTTGTGTACCAAGCTGAATAGCCTGGTCGATATTGGCTGTCTTATTCTCACGAATAAGGTTACTGATAGCCTTTGTAACGAACATCATCTCGAATGCGGCAACACGACCTCCTGTTGCTCGAGGAAGAAGTCTCTGAGAAATAACAGCTTTAAGAGATGTTGAAAGCTGAACTCTAATCTGCTGCTGTTGGTCGGCAGGGAAGATATCTATAAGTCTATCTATTGTCTTAGCAGCGCCCTCTGTATGAACTGTTGAGAAAACCAAGTGTCCTGTTTCAACGGCTGTCATAGCTGTTGACATTGTTTCTCTATCACGAAGCTCTCCGAGGAGGATAATATCAGGGTCTTCACGCATCGCAGCTCTAAGAGCATTTGCATAAGATTGGCAATCGAGTCCGATTTCTCTCTGGTTGATGATGCAATGCTTAGGAGTATGTATAAATTCAACCGGGTCTTCGATTGTGATAATATGACGGCTCTTGTTCTTATTTATTTCGTTAAGCAAAGCCGCAAGAGTAGTAGATTTACCGGAACCGGTAGGTCCGCAAAGGAGAACCAAACCAGCGTTAAGTTCGAGTGTTTTTCTGATAGCCTTTGGCATATGGAAAGTACTCAATTCAGGAACAACACTATTGATAACACGAAGAACAATAGATGTTCCGCATCTCTGGTGGAAAGCATTTGCTCTGAAACGACCGCAATCGCCGATTTCAACGGCGGCGTCGGCTTCACCGACTGTCATAAAGGTATTGAACTTATCCGCCATAAGCAAAGCTTTGATAACTGCAGTAACCTCGCCCTCTGTAAGAGCAGGGTCGTCTGTAAAGATTACATTACCATGAAGTCTGTATGCCGGGTGGTTACCGGAGGCAAGGTGAATATCAGAAGCACCCTTCTCAACGGCCATTTTAACGAGATTATAAAAATCCATCTTTAAATATCGCCCCTATCGTTATTATTTATTTGCGCTTTAAGCATTTTATGAAAATGCAAAAATCTTTTAATATTAGTCATTAGAGATAGTAACATCTATAAATACTTCATAAGAGGTTACTCCCTGAAGCACGAGTCGGCGTACATTCTCTGTCATAGGAATCATACCGTCCTCTATAGCTACATCTCTAAGTTCATCTGAGCTTATGTTCTTAGTAACCGCACGCTTAACAACATGAGTAAAGAGCATAATCTCATGAACAGCAATTCTTCCTTTATAGCCTTTTTTATTACATTTTTCACAGCCGCAGGGCTTATAAAGTGTAATATCCTCATCAAGCGGAAGATTGAGCGACAAACGCTCCTCATGGCTCGGTGAATACGGCTGCTTACAATCTTTGCAAAGCCTTAAAACAAGCTTTTGAGCTATAATGCCAAGTACCGCAGATGAAACCATATACGGTTCTATTCCCATATCTACAAGACGGGCAACCGAGCTTGGTGCGTCGTATGTATGAAGTGTAGAGAGAACCAAGTGACCTGTAATAGCCGCAGAAACCGCAATATTGGCAGTTTCACCATCACGAATCTCACCGATCATAATAACATCAGGGTCCTGACGAAGAATAGATCTAAGAGCTGCCGCAAAGGTTAGACCTGCTTTTTCATTGATATTAACCTGTGTAATACCCGGAACAATCATTTCAACCGGATTTTCAACGGTAATAATATTGATTTCATCTCTCATAATTGCACGGAGTCCGGTATAAAGCGTGGTTGATTTACCGGAACCAGTAGCACCTGTAACAAGGATAATACCTCTATGGCTTGAAATAAGGTGATCAAATTTTTTAAGGTTCTCTGGCAGGAAGCCTATATTTTCTTTTTTAAGCTCCATACCGAGAGAAGTGGTAATACGCATAACTATCTTTTCGCCAAACATAGACGGAAGAACTGAAATACGGAGGTCAATTTCCATACCGCCGATTTTATAGTTAATACGACCATCCTGTGGAATACGCTTTTCGGCGATATTCATATTACCTATAAATTTTATACGGCTCGTAACTGAAGGTATAAGCTCAGGAGCTGTTTCCATATAAATTTGGCAGTTACCATCTATACGGAAGCGTATTCTCATACATTTTTCCATAGGCTCAATATGAATATCACTGGCCTTTTGATAAACAGCTTCTTCCATCATATTATTAACAAAACGAATAATAGGCTGGTCGTTTCCTGTAGCTTCTGCCTTTGCAGCTTCTTCTGCCTCTTCTTTGGTTTTATCGCTCATCTGCTGAGAAGCAACGAACTCCTTAGCATCATCATAAGCCTTTTGCGAGGCATAAACCTCACGGAATTTGTTTGTAATTTTAGTTGGTTCGGCAATAACAGGCTTAATCTTTAGCTTTGTATAAATTGCAATATCATTAAATGCCTTATAGTTAAGCGGGTCTGCGACTGCAATAGTCAGAAATCTTCCCTCAAGTGAAATCGGCAAAACCATATATTGCTGAGCAAGGTTTTCTGGAATAAGGTTTGCCATTTGTTCCGGATCAATCTGTACTGTATCAAGGTCAAGATACGGTATAAGCAACTGCTTTTCGAGAGCCTTACAAACTTGCTGCTCTGTAACTATACCATCCTCTACGAGAATATCTGCTATACGCTTTTTAGAGGTTTTTTGTTTCTCAAGAACTGCTTCGAGCTGTTCTTCAGTTATTGCACCTGAATTTATAAGGATTTGACCTATTTTTAGATTGCTTGCCCTCATCAATTACACTCCTTAAAAGTTGAGAAAAGTAGCTTTTTACTTAAACAAGGCTAAGTACATACTTACGGCATTATTTATCAAATCGAAGAAACAAATATAAATAATAGTTCCAATAGCAATATACGGACCAAAGGCAAGGTAAGAACCTTTTGTATCTTGCTCTGATATTTCAGAGGTTTCTGATGTATCAGCTTCTGAAAGTTCTATATCATCGTCATCTTCTTCATCATCAGAAATTTCTTCTGAACTTTCATCAGACTCAGAATTCAATCTTTGTATAATAAGAGTAACAATAAAACCGATGCTTGCGATTATAAGCGAAATAAATATAGTGTATATTGTACCTGGAAAACCTGTAAGGATTCCGATTGCGGCAAAAAGCTTTACATCACCAAAGCCCACACCTTCTCTTTTATAAATCAGCACGCCAAGGGCATTTATCAGAAGCATTGCTCCGCCTCCGATTGCTGCTCCTGCAAGCGGTTGCCACCATTCTGAGCTGAATATATTATAGCCTCGTATTCTGTCATATATTATCACTGCAAGAAATACAACAGCCAAAGCTACTGTGAACTGGTCCGGAATTATCGTATATTTAAAATCGGAAATTGTAATCATAAGTAATATGACTATAGAAAATCCCAAAGCAGCAAACAGTATATCGTAGCCCTTATTAAACTGCAATCGACAAAGCATAAGGCAAATTGCAGCAATTATTGAAAGTATAATTCCCGAACCCTTAAACGATACTCGCCTTCCAAGTAATTCCTCAGACGGTTCTTCATCATAGTCACAATACCATTTGGCAGGAAATTTATTAAAAAGAAAATACGCTATAAATATCAGTAAAAAACCTATTGGCAAGCAGGCGGCAAGCCATATAAGTCCGCCTGTTGTACCAAGGTAAGCCAAAGATTCCATAATTTTTTAATCCCTTTTGCCTATAAATTATGCAGCTGATGATGCTGATGATGCATCTGATGTTGTTGCTACAACTTTTCCTTCTGCTGCATTAGAAGCTTCTTCAACCGCTTTTCTAATTGCATCAGGTGTTTGATCTGTTGGGAGGAAGTAATAGAGCATCAATGTAATGGAAACCTGATATTTGCCTGAGAAATAGAGAGTATTAAGGTCACCATTTACTTTATCGTTGCTTTCGCTGCTTTCATCCTTATTTGATTTAGAATCTTCTGAATTATCAACATCCTCTGCTGCGGTAGGCTTATCTTCCTTTGCTAAAGCTGAGAGACTTACATTTCCAATATAGTATGCGCCCTCAGACTGTGCCTCAAAATAATCGAGAACCGTTCCTATCTGAGTTTCATCGAGTGAATTAAATACGATAGAAATATTTGTTGAATAAAGAGGCTCACCACTTGATGACTGTCTGCCCTTACTATCAATTGTCTGTTCTGAAACGCTATATGTAGTAGGCATAACCTTTGATGCGTTAATCATATCCATAATATCTTGCGGAGATTTTGTTGCATTAATAAAAAGGTCTTTACTATCCTTTTCATATTGTGCCTTCATACTGCTTACTCTGGCCGCAAGATTTTCTCTATCTGCATAAGCATCTTGATAAATCTTAAGTTGAGAAGCATCTGCCTGGTGTTGCTTTTCAAGTTCAGGTTGCTTACTCATAAAAGGAAGCTGAACCAAAAAGAAAAATATCAATGCTACTACGACTATAAGTGCAATAACAATAATATATTTTGGGAAAGAATTTTTAGATTCCATTATTTGCTCGCCTCCTCAGTTGTGCTGGTAACTTGTGTTTTATCTGTTGTATCTGTTTTATCGGTTTTATCCGTTGTTGGATTTTCCGAAACTGTTTCTTTATTATTTTCTTCTTTATCTTTCTCTTCCTTTGCCTTTTTGATAGTATCGGCAGAAACAGATATACTCAAAGTATTAGTAACATTGCCACTTTCAGCACGAGTAGATGTCATATTAGCGCTAAGGTCGAAGTAATTTTGCTGGTCTTTGATATAATCTCTTAGCTTAACATACTGCTCAAAATCATTTGTAATAATACTAGCACTGATTGAATTGCTTGAATTACTTACATTCACATTCTGCAAAGCGCCAAGCTTCTGATGGGAAAAATCAAAGACATGGTCAAGTATATCTCCAACATGTACTACTGTTGTAGGAAGAAGATCTTTATCTGTCTGAAGATTACTCAGCTTTTGCTGATAATCGCTTTCATCTTTAAGAAGGTTCTTTGTTTCTGTAAGAATAGGGTCGTTCAAAGCATTCTGGTCATTGTTGTATCTTATATTAAGGAACATCCACCAGCCGCCGACAACAAGCATCCAAAGACCTACTGCTATTGCAGCACCTGCTGCAATCTTGCCACCAAGAGTTGAATTTTTCTGGAGGTGTGCCATTCCTGATTCACCGCCGAGGAAATTGCCCTCACCGGTTCTCATATCAAGGATAGCATTGAGCGTTACATAGCAACAAGCGCTATAACCTTTATCATTAGCAACCTCCGTTACCTGAGGCGGTACTATACCCTGTGTATAGATTGTTGAAACATTTTCAATAGGAGCTGTAAGACCGATAGAACGGCAATAATTAGAAAGATTTGAAAGCTTTGAAAGGCTGTCACAAATAACAATTTGGTCGATATCAACCTTTTGGGTAGAGATAACCATTCTGAGAGTTCTGAGAACCTCTCCGGCAGCATTATCGAGCATACCCATAGTTTGCTTTCTTGTATTTGGGTCATTGCAACGGTCACATACGCCAAGACCGTTTTCACGAATAAGGTCGATAGCTCCGAGAGGGCTTATACCAAACTCAAGAGAAATCATTTCAGCGATATCTTCAAGCACGCTTGAGAAAGACTGCTGGAAGATAGGAGCGCCGTTATGTAGAATTACAAGACGAGTTGCAACAAAATCAATACTGATGAGAGCTACTGTCTTTGTTGCGGAGTTCATTTGTTCCTTACCTGCATGAATAAGAGCTGTGATAGGAGGAATAATCTTGACTACATGAATTCCTTCCTTTTCAAACTCTACCTTAATATCTGCTATAGTTTTGGAACTCATAGCAAAGAGAGCTGCCTGAAGATCTTCTGATTTCTTTGCCCTGCCAAACTGATAACCATACTCTGAATGAATAATGGTATACTGGGCAATATCTCCGTGAAGAATCTTCTCAGCCTCTACACGAGCATATGCCGGAAGCATTTTTTCTTTAGCGGCAGGGTGAGTATACTCTGTGCTGACAACATTATCCTCGTCCTCTATACAAACGAAAACATCGCCAAGGTTAAGACCTATACTCTGCGCACATCTCTTTACGAATTGTGCGAGCTCGTCCGATTTTTGCATCGGATGATCCTTTAATGAATCCTTAAGTTCAAAGATTTGCGGAGCACCAAAGATTGTAGGAGTTGGCACATTGTTTTTCTTAGCCGAAATCTGAATTGTAGATTCAGGCTTGTCATATTCCGCAGGAGTAAGAATAAGAAGGCTTCTTGACACCTGCATGACAGTTGCAGTTGTTTTCATAAATACACCACGCTTTTCGTTATTTGGTTTTTATGTTTAAGGGGTTTTCCCGTTAGGGCATAATAATACAAAAACGCCAATGGTTCTAATGGGTTTTACCTATTAGAGTGGTGTTTTTGTTTCGTTTTGAACTATTTTGTGCATAATATATTAAAAAGCACAAAAATTATTCTCTATCTAAAAAATAGTTTATATAAACAGTATATATTTTCCTATTAAAAATGTCAAGCACGAACGCATAGCAAATTACACAAAATTTCATATTATAGATAAGTTATTTTATTATAGAGAAATATCTATGAATTTACCGGAAGTCATTACTTAACGGAAATATATTTTTCACAACAAAAGGCCTTTTTCTCAAGTTGAAAATTGGCCGAAAAATGGGAATGCCAATAAGCATTCCCAAAACCAATATAAAATTGCATAAATTAAAGATAAATTTTTAAATCGAATAAGAATAATTATTCATCGACATCATCTGTTTTAACATTCAAATCATCTGCATCAGATTTTTCTGATTCTGCCTTGACATCTTCTGCAGTTTCTTTGATTTCAAGAGGAGAACTTATATCTTCTGCGTTATCTGCACAGCATATAGTAATATCGCCCTCGTCCTCTTCTGAAGAATCAACAATAACCGGTTCTTCTTCGGCGGCAGGCTCTTCTGTTTTATTTGTTTCAGGAATACCATACATAATTACATATTCAAGTCTATCCTGAGCTTTTTTAAGCCTTTCCTGAGCTACATCAATAACCTTACAAAGTCTTTGAACCTCGGCACTCTCCGGGTCTCCCTTTAGGTCTTTATAAAAATGTTTTCCTAAAGCACTATATGCACGATTTAGGGTTTCTGTTTCGCTCTTGATGACAAACTTTAAACGATTTGTATACGCAATATATCTGTTTTTCTCTACAACAGTATCTATCGCCTGGGTGATTCCTGAACCAATAGTATTTAAAAAATTCATATCTATACCTCCAATTTAAATTCATATGGGTTTATTAAAATAATTATACTATAAATTTTCCAAAATTAACAGTATTATTTGCATATTTTAAAAAAAATTTATAATTTTAGGTGATTTTTCGTAATTTAAGCATTTATAAATATCAAATTTTTTTAAAAATAAGTGCAAATCGTGTTTTTATATGTTATACTGTGAAAAGAATAATTTTAATTTGGGAGTGACTTTTGATGTCAGAGAAGGTTAAACGCAACATAACTTGCCCTAAATGCGGTAATGTTAAAGAAACTACTCTTCTTTGCAGTGTGAACGCATCATCTTTTAATGAGGCTCACAAGCAAATTTTTGACGATACATTCTTTGAATGGACTTGCGAGAAATGTGGCGAAACTCGTCAGCTTCTTCACCCTTTACTTTATAATGATATTAAAAACCGCACGATGATTTATTACATTCCGAATGTTGACCGCCGTCAGCTTGTTGACGACAGGCTCGAAACGGAATTTCCTGAGCTTGCTGATGTTAAAAAACGCGTCGTGCCAACTGTTAATGCTCTAAAGGAAAAACTCTATATCTTTGACCTCGGACTTAACGATATGGCAGTTGAACTTACTAAACTCGCTGTTGCGGAACTTGTTACAAAAAGTCAGAAACTTAATGTATCTGAAGGATATCTTTCATCTTATGACGAGGAGGCAAACTCTATCGGGTTTGAATTCTTTGTAGGAGAGGCAGGCAAGCCATTTCTACAAAGCACAAGAATAGAAGTTTATAAGCGTTCGCTCGAAATTGTTGAAACATATTTTGCAGATGAGGATAACAGGCAGGGTTTCTTGGCTATTGACAGACGATGGGCAAAAGAGGCTCTCGGACAATATCGCAAGCTTAAAAAATAATTATAAATTTGGTTAATATATTTAGCAATACTACAAATTATATAAACTATATAAAAAAGTTGAACATAGTCGAAAAATGTGATATAATCAATATGTCAAGAGGGAGTAATCAATACTGCTAAGTATAGTATTTATCGTCAGTACGGCACATAGCGTTGCCCGGTAATACTTTAAATGATGAGACTCAGGGACGGTTTATTTGCCGATCCCTGAGTCTTTTAATTTTGCTATTATTTAAGCTCTCTTAAAATGTAATCAGAAGGGATTTGGGAAAAATGAATTGGAACATGGTTTGGCAGATTGTTCTGCTGATAATCGGCTTTGCGATGCTGATTAAGGGCGCTGACTGGTTTGTTGACGGTGCGGCAGGAATTGCCGACAAACTGCATATTCCACAGCTTATCATCGGACTTACAATCGTTGCTATGGGCACGAGTGCTCCTGAAGCGGCTATAAGTATTTCGGCATCTGTGCAGGGAAGTGCGGATATTGCTGTCGGAAATATTATTGGAAGTAATATACTCAATGTACTTATAATCCTTGGAATAACATCTATTATTACTCCGCTCGCTGTACAAAAATCTACTGTGAAATATGAAATTCCATTCGTTATAATCATAAGTATTATATTTGGTCTGATTGGTCTTTTTGATAATACTATTGGATTTATTGACGGTATCTTGCTTTGGGTACTCTTTATCGCTTATATTGCTTATCTATTTATTATGACAAAAAAGGGAAAAATTCAAGCTGATGAATCAGACGATGAAAATAATGACAAAAAGCCTAAAAAGGTATGGCAGCTTATTCTTTTTGGAATAATAGGTATTATCTTAGTAGTTTTGGGAAGCAACATTACTGTTAATGCCGCAACAGAAATTGCAACTATGTTTGGCATGAGCGAGAGATTTATCGGTCTTACTATCGTTGCCCTTGGTACTTCCTTACCTGAGCTTGTTACAAGTGTTACTGCGGCTCTCAAGAAAAATGCTGATATTGCTATCGGAAACATTGTAGGAAGTAATATTTTTAACATTCTTTTCGTTATAGGTACTTCTGCTCTGATTACACCTGTTGCTTATCAAAATCAATTTCTTGTAGACAGCATATTCTGCGTTGCAACTGCTATGCTTCTTTTACTCTTAGTTCTGAATAAGGATAAAAAGTTAAAGCGTTGGGGCGGAATAATTATGTTAATCTGCTATGCTGGATATTTTGTATACCTTATAAGATAAGTCTTGACCTTATATTTTAAATTTGATATAATCTAAGCAAACAAAACTAAATAATTGCTTACCGCCGGGTAAGCTGAAATAACGCTGTGCCATATATCGTTAGGCCTATGAAGATATATGTGGTGTCGGCGTTTTATTTTGTTTTAAAGCGGCTTGACAGCAAGCTGCCGCCTCCAAGACACGAAATATTTCGGCTTTGCCTCGTTCGTGGATTTGGGAAGTTTGTTGACGCGGTTAAAGAAAATGCCGATTAGTTGGCAGATTTTTTCAAGATACTTAAAACCCACCAAAGGCAGAGCCTTTGGTGGGTTTTAAGGGCAACGCCCTTAACATCTCTTGCCCCTTGATTTTCTTTGGCTATCACCAGTAGTTAAACAGGGAAACCCCTGTAAGGGTTACCTACGAAAAACATTCCAGTGGAATGTTTTTCTACCCTCCTGCGCTTTGTGGAGCATAAAGTGTTTCGCTCTCTGCGGAGAGCGACAAGGGCGTCGCCCTTGACCTATAAGCCTTTGAAAAGGCTCAAGCGGAACTTTTGGCTGTCTGGGGGAAGTTTGTTAGCTAACATCCGGGCGAACAAAATTCGCACCTACATTTAATTTATTTTAGGGAAATAAGGAATTTGATTATGGTTAAGACAAATTTGGGAGAATTTTTTAAATATACCTCGCTGAATATTTTAGGTATGATAGGTCTTTCGTGCTATATTCTTGCAGATACTTTCTTCGTTGCAAACGGCATAGGAAGTGACGGACTCGCAGCTCTTAATATTGCAATTCCTGTTTTTAGCCTTATTCAAGGCACCGGTCTTATGCTTGGAATAGGCGGTGCTACGAAATATTCAATAGCAAAAAATCAGGGCTTAAAGGAAGAAAGCAACAAGGCTTTTACACATTCTTTATGTCTTGGGGCAATATTTGCGATTACTTATATGCTTATGGGTATTTTCCTTTCTGCACCTATTGCTACACTTTTAGGGGCAAACAATGATACCTTTGAAATGTGCAAAATCTACTTACAGGTTCTTATGCTATTTTCGCCTGCATTTATCGCTAATAACATAATCTTAGCCTTTGTGAGAAATGATGGCGCTCCTCAGCTTTCTATGGCGGCTATGATTTCCGGAAGTATCTTCAACATTATATTTGATTATGTATTCATTTATCCTATGGGAATGGGTATCTTTGGTGCGGCTCTTGCAACAGGCTTTTCACCTGCGGTAAGTCTGCTTATACTCTCCGGATTTTTCATTAAAAAGCGTAACAACTTCAAGCCTATTAAATGCAAATTTTCGCTTAAATTTGGTTTGAAGATAATGTCTGTTGGCGTACCATCGCTTGTAACAGAGATTTCATCGGGAATAGTAATTTTTGTGTTTAACATCATTATGCTTCAGCTACTTGGAAATATAGGAGTGGCTGCATACGGAATTATCGCTAACATTTCGATTGTCGTAATTTCTATTTTTACGGGTATATCTCAGGGTATTCAGCCACTTATAAGCAAATATTATGGTCTTAATGACAAGAAAACTACAAATATTACTTTGAGATATGCTCTTATTACTTCTATAATTATTTCTATTGTAGTTTATGGCTGTCTATTTTTATTTTCAAATCCGATTGTATCAGCTTTTAACAGCGAAAATAATTCTTATTTGCAAGCTGCTGCAATAAATGGTTTGGAAATTTACTTTACAGGTATACTTTTTGCGGGACTTAACATAATTCTTGCGACATATTTCGCTGCAACGGACAATGCCCGACCGGCAGGTACTATTTCTATTTTGCGTGGATTTATTGTTATATTGCCGCTTGCTATCATTTTAGCAAATATTTTTGGCATAAACGGTCTTTGGATTTCATTTCCGCTTGCCGAATTGATAGTTAGCATAGTATCGTTTATCATTCTTTCTATACAACGAAAGAAATAATGCTTTTAAAAATTTTATTATGAAAGATATTCTCTGGAATATTTAAGAGAAGCTTGTTGATACAGTTTGCTCATACACTTAGTCTGTCAGCTGATTGGTAGTTACTCCGACCGCGGCAATATAAGTTAATTTAGAATATCGAGTGAGGCTTACTGAACGATTCCGCCTTGAGCGAAACTTTTGGATGTCTTAGGGGAAGTTTGTATATTCTTCGATTTTATGTCAAAACTAAAATCGGAGGTGCAATTAAGATGAAATTTAATGCTAAAGAAAAAAATAATAATCCAAAGAAAAACGCTGGCTTTTATATCGCTCTTGCCCTTTGTATAACTGCAATCGGAGGTGCGGCATGGACAACATACAGCAGCGTTTTAGATTATCAGACTCCTAAAGAAGAAAGTTCCATTCAAACTGAAAGTTCAAAACCTCAGGATAAACCTACTGACAAAACTGTAAGCGGTTTGGAATACTCAAAGCCTGAATCTAAGACTGAAAGCTCTGAAAAAACAGCTAATGCCATTCTTGAAAGTAGCATTGAAAGCTCGGAATCATCCATTGAAGAAAGTTCAAATGAATCTTCTGAGGTGAGTCCTAAAGAACAAAATGAGTTTGTAAAACCAATAGAAGGAAAGGTTATTAAAGGATATAGTCCTGAAAATCCTGTCTACTCGAAAACGATGGGGGATTGGCGTGTTCATGAGGGAATAGACATTGCTGCTGATGACGGCGAAAAGGTTCGTGCATATTCTGATGGCATTGTTAAAAAGGTGTATAATGATGAACTTTTAGGTTATAGCGTGGAAATTGAGCATAAAAACGGTATAACTATGATATATAGCGGCCTTAGTCCAACTGTACTTGTTAAAGAAGGGGAAAATGTTTCTTGTGGCGATTATATAGGAGCTGTCTTTACTATTCCAAGTGAAATTATGGACGAAGTTCATCTTCATCTTACTACTAAAAAGGACGGAAAACTTATAGATGCACAATCTATTTTAGAGCAGAATCATTGAGCACATTAAAACTAAAGTGTACAGTTTATAGAAATAAGCCTAAATTATCCATTATAACTACTATAATATCTTGCATAAAATTTTCGCAAAGCCAACAAAATTATTTGTAAGCCGCCAAAAATGTTTTTAATTTGTTCATAATTAGTCGATAATTTATTTATACTTTCTATGATTTTATGTGATATTATATTAATAAAGGGGAGAGTTGGTTACTCAGAACCAACTCATTTAGAGTAGTTTAGAACATTTGAGTATACCTCGTTTGAAGCAAAGAGCATAACAAATTCGGTTTAATTTGCCGTATTTGTTATGCTCTTTGTTATTGGTTTATTCCAATATAAAAATTGACTTATACATTATAAAAAACAAAAAAATTCCTGAACCCATTACGAGTTCAGGAATTTTTTGTTTCTGAATATTCAGAATAAATGAGCTAATTAGTTAATTCTATAAACCGGATTAGTAAGATACTTACTGTCACCACCGGTGCCAATTGAACCACTATCAACGCTCTTGAAATTTTTAGACCAATTTGAATCGAAAAGATTGTATTCTTCTGCCTTTACAGATTCATATGTACCCTGAGAAATAACAAAGCTTACCTTAGCGCCTGTGCTATCCTTATATACAACATTAACATCAGTAAGGAAAGTAATTTTTACCTTGCCCGGTATTCCGGTTGTATTATTCTTTAGAATAAACTTAGGTGATATTGTGTTACCACCGTAAACTGTAGCCGTGGAAGCAAATACGTATTCACTTGCATTCATAGATGTATTATTCTCTACATTAAGTGTACTTGTGCTTAACCAACGGAATACAAGCTTATCCATTGCTTTATAATTTCCATTAAGAGTTCCTGATGATGCTGCAAAGTTAATACTTGAGGTCGCAGTATATATTACGCCAGGATGTTGATTTATTTTTCCGTTTGTCGTCCAACCAGCGGTATCTGAATAAGGTGCATTTTTAACATAACCCTGATTTGCTTCATCTTCAAAATAAGCTTTTGCAACATCAGAATAAAGGTTTACCTTTTGAGAATTAGCTTTACTAATATCACTATCATATGTTTGATACTTTTTCATATCTATGAGATATGCACCCGGAAGAATCTTATAGTTTTTCTCTGCGCCACCATTTTTATATGTTACAGTTGTTTCATAAGTAAAGTAAACTATAAAACTGGAGGCTGTCGCTTTATCACCTATCAAAGCTTTATATTTAGGATCGGAAGGAGCAACATTTGGTTGCTTATAATTTTTAATTGAGTAAACAAAGTAGTTTTCTGGGGTATTTGCAACCCAAGCCTTCGAACCTGATTCGCTATTATCGCAAACCCATACCGAGCCACTCTTTATAGTATCTTTAGTAGCACTTCTTTCTCCGGTTGTTCCAAAATAGAAGACAACATCTTTGATTTCATTACCGTTTGGTACATTTACATATATCATCAAGTAACCGTCTCTATTTCTTGATGTAACAGGAACATTACGCTCTATGCCTAAATTATCCTTATAATTTAACCAGACATTGCTATTCCAGCCCTTTGTATCATCAAGGATAAGTATTGCACTATCATCTGTATTAGGTGTAAGCTGATCCTCTAAGGTTTCAAGTTCCTCTGCAAGGGTGATAAGCCTTGACAACGACGCACTACCGCTTCCATATTCATTTACTGCCTCAACCATCTTACTATAGAGAGCATTGAGGCTGTCTTGCGCATAGCTTACGCCTGTTGTGTTGCTTGCCTGCTCAGGGAACCAAATGCTATGTCCGCTGGAATCCTTGGTTATATACATTCTTGCATTAGAAACTGCATTATAAAGATTCTTATATGCTGTTGTCCATTGTGCAAGTGTATTAGCATCATTTTGCTGAGAAGTAGGATTTGCTGATTCTGAAGGTGAATAGTTACCAAGCATACTGAGAAGTTTATTTGGCTTATATGAATTTGTTACCTCATGAGATGATGAATTGTAATCATATATAAACCAACCATTAGCAACCGATGATGCACTTGTAATTTCTCTCTGAAGTGCTTTATATGCCGGAACATATGTAATCCAAGCCGGTGTGCCGCCCTTACCTGCGGAATAATCATAGAGGATTGCATCTCCGCCCTGAAGCTTAGTCATAGGGAGAATCTGTGTATTATCGCCTGATGTAAATTGTAAGAATGGCATATTATTAGGAACATCTATATAATATCTGCCATCATACTTCTGTGAAAGAGTTGCAACTTTCTTTTCAGTTCCCCACATAGTAACTTTCATACCACCGTGGGAAGAAGTCCATGATGAATTTTCTGTTACATAAATTCTTGTGGTTTTAGTTGTAACATTATCATCAGGGTTTGTTGTAGCAATGGAAACATTCTTAAACTTACCGCTATCCATATCTCCATTATCAAGAGAAACCCATACATCGCCCCATACCTGATGAACTTGCTTTGTCCAAACATTCTTCTGACTATTTGTATTCATAAGGCCCTTAATCTGGAATGTATAGAGGTCTGAACTACCTGCAGGAATCTTATATTCATACCAGTCGTAGTAGATTGAATAGTCTGTCTTACCTACACGACCATTACCATAGTCATTACCATTGAATACACCACCAAATGGTCTTGAACTTGAAAGCGGATTATTATATGCGTCTGTTCTACCACTACGTGTATCAGGAACATTAGTAAAGAATCTCTTTTTGCCACCAACAAAAGCCATTGCTTTATTACTGCATGAAGAATCAAAGCTAACATCTGCTGTACTAATGCTTACAGCAGAAGCAGTATAAGATGACATAACCCAGCTTGAACCGGAAGCATTAATTTGCTGTGCTGTAAAATATTTATTCTTTGATGGGTCAACTGCAAGTCTTACAATAGATGTCTTAGTTGAGTTGGCATCATAAACCTCAATTGCATTAGTATTTCTTGTATCTATGGTGATATAATAATTATCTCCATCGTCAGTCATAAGGATACGGTTTGTCTGTTTATTAAGTTCTTTATTGGAAGCATCATACTGATAGAGGTTTGCATAAAGCTCATTGAGCCAACTGGAAGCAGGTTTTTTGAAATAAACCGTAATTATAGGATTAGATGGAATATAACTATCTACATACACGCCACCTGTAATGTTACTAAGATTTTTGATAGACATATTCTGTATATCAAAAGAACTATTCATGCTTATATTTTGGATATCTGTATGAGGAGCAAGCCTTTCAAGATCTGAAAGAGATTTTGAATCGATACTTGTAAGTGGATTTGACTTATTCATAAATCTTATAACATGAGGTTCTTTTGTAATATTTATAGGCTGTGTTATGCTTTGACCATTACTGATATGGAATGTAGAACCTGAATCAAAACCAATTCTCTTGACATAATAATGTGCGGTAGCGTCTTTTGTCAACATTGGGTCTGAAGTTGCAGAAGCTGTATTAAGGCTTGAGTTTCTTGAACCCTTAACATAAGCATACTGATTTCCAGTACCACCCAATGCTGTTGATGTAACATCAGTGGAAGAATATATTGTAGTGATTTTTGCAGCTGACGCTTTATATGCTCTCAAATCTATCGAGCTATCTCTAACCTCATAATTTGAACCAATCAGGAACAGATTATTATCTAACTGGTCACCTACTGAAATATCAACAGTCTGATCAGCCTGATTTCCTATACCGCATATAATAATAACACTTGTATACTTTTGCTCGAGGTCATAATAATAATATTTTGAAATAGGGTCTTTTTTGAGTTTAAATGCTGACTTGGCATGCTCGTCTGTACTTCTAAGTGTATCGAAGCTAATATTCTGATGATTATTACCGCCGGCACCTTCCCAAGCATAGATATAATAATTACTACCATTAGAGCCAAGGCCGTTTTGGTTTATATCAAACCATACTCTCTTTTTACCTGATTCAACTTCAGGGATAGTAGTATCACTTGGTATATAAGCGAGTTCGTTAATTGCACTATTGAGATTTGCTAAATATTCATCAATCTCCGACTGATTCAATATTGTAGTATCAAGTTTATCATTAATAACTGTGATAACATTTTGGAGATTGCTTAATGTTCCCGAAACGAGGATATTTCTATCTCTTGCAATTATTTCATTAGCTTCTTGCAGTCTGTTATCAAGTGCTGTAGTATCACCTACATTTTGCACTCTTATTGCTATTTTATTAAGGTCTTGTGTAGCCTTTTGAATAGCAGTCTTATTTCTTGAATTGCTATTATATAGATTTTCTGCAGTTTGAATAGCTTGCTTAAGCTGTTCTATAAGCTTAGAACCAGGATTATTATCTCTGACAGTTCTACCATTTACAATAGCATTATTAAGATTAGTTCTATAACCTTCTATTTTCTCAAGATCATTGATTTTATTATCAATGTCTGTTGCTTTGCTATCAAGAATTTCTTGACGGACAGATGTTTTATCTCTATTAAATGCCTCTATAAAGGTTCTAGCCTGTGACATAACTATCTTAAGGGCTTCAAAACTTTCTTCTGTGTATTCATTTTCTTGATAGGTGTTAGCTCTATCATATGCCTGCTGAAGTTTAGTTATATCTGCCTCTTTTAACTTAAGATTATTCTTAGCATCAGCAATCTTAGTTACTTCATCATTATATACATTATTAGATTGAAGTGTTGTTCTATTATATACTTTCTTTGCATCATTAACAACTTGTATAAAAGAACCCCAGCTTGTAGCATCATAATCAAGCTGATATAATTGGTCTGCATCTGCAATAGCGTTTTTAAGTGCAATTTTTGCTGCCGAACTATTATGAGTTTCTACCTTATAAGATATTGATGGATTACCTGCTTGTTTTCTGTTATTAACCTTAGCATAAACGGTAATATAATCCTGATCGCCCATATGTATAGCGGCTGCCTCTTCTGTCATAAAGGTATTACCTGTATACTGATTTTGAATAATATGTCCACCTGAATCAACTGCTGGCTCCAAAACAATATAAGCTGAGTTGCCCATAATGGAATTTGAACTACCACTATTGACAGAAGCAATATTAACACTATTTTTCATCTTAGGAGAGGTAATCTGAACGGAAGCGTTATGACTACTTGATATTGTTTCACATCTTACACTCCACCAACCATAGCCGCTGTATTTTGCAGCATAAGAATTACCATCTACTTTAACTGTTGGATTTAAGCTTTCATCATTTATAGTGCTATTTTCATCTCGCATCTTAAAATAATAAACTGTTTGAGGAGCATTTGCATAGGCGACTATTCTACTTTCAAGATTTACTTTACCATCCCAATTTTGGTCATTATAATATGCAAATGTATCAAGTATTTCTACATATATATTTCTATCATTTTCATCAAAATACCAAATATTTAAAAGCTCCGGTGTCTGTGTACCATCCAGTTTTTTACCTATATCTTTACCCTGTCTTGAGATAATCATATTGAACCATGGTACCATACCCTTAGTACCACCGGCTTTGCTTGGAGAAAATGTATGTGAGAACCAATCGTTACCCTCAGAATCCATCTTAGTAGCAGGACCATCAAAGCCAGCACCAGGCGGACTCCAAAGACCTGCCGGACGAAGTTCATTACTATCTGATTTATCTCCAAGATTTTTACCGGAATGTTCAACCTTATTAGCTTGTTGAGGTGTAAGGTCTGTTACACTCTTAATCTTGCTCCAATCTGTAACACCTATATCGTTTCTTTTATAATATGACCAAGTATAGATAGCCGGAACAAAGTAATCAGTTGCATTTGGATTTTGCTTAACATGGATAGTGACATCATCACTATAGAATCTATTAGTCGTATTGGCAGGGGCAGTTGAAATTTTACGACCCATATTGCCGCCTCGTGAACCTATATCATATGTAACAGAAAGTGTGGTTGACTCTTCGTGGCCACCAAGCATATCTGCAGACTTTGCATAAGCTGTCATTGTAAGCTTTGCATCTTGATTATCATAGATAACATGAACATAGGTTTTATAGCTATTGATGTTTTGGGCATTATTCGGTGAAATAACCTTTGCACCTGATTCTGTTGTACCTCCAACATCATTCATAGCTATGTATTCTTCAAATTTATTGGTTTTGCCTGAAATAGCAGTTGTAGGGAAATCTCCCTCTTCATAGTATTTTGCTGAATAATCAAGTGCAGATTTTGCATTCAGATAAGCCTGTCTTAAATCTACATCGCCAGATGTTTTTTGTGTACTTGACACTGCAATACTTAAAATCGCAGTTGCGATAATTATTATAAAGCAAGACACAACTACGGCAACAGGAAGTGCAAAACCACGCTTATTGTTTCCGTGCATTCGGTTTGACATTAAATTATCTCCTCTCTTTATTAAAAGCTTTTATTAAGTATTTATTATGCCATTCTAAATGAAATGCAAATTGGATTTGTTGTAGCAGAACTTGAGGTGGTATTTGACAAATCATAACTCTTTGTGAAATCTGCTCCGCTATAATTATTTAAAACAACCGAACCGGTATATACATATTCCTGAGCCTCGCCATAATCATTTTTCATTGTTATGGTATATTGAGAATATTTTTTCTTTTCTGTACCGACCGAACTACTTGAAGTACTTGAACTGGAACTATCAAGCAAAACTACTTTATGTTCAAATTTTTCAATATATTTGCAATAAATTATGCTTGCAGATTTATTTTCCGGAAGACCTATTAAAAAATCAACTGTTTTTTTATTGGGGTCTATTACCATATAATAATAATTCTCTTGATAGTTAAAATTTTTCGGATTATAGGAGGCTTCTTCTTTAATTTCAGAAGCCGTACTAACAATTCTTGAATACTGCTTATCTATATTTGTTGCTTCTTGCTTACATATATCCATATCGCTGCTTGCTGTATATCTTCCGAGAGATGTTGCAATAACACTAACTAACATAGTTGAACAAATACCAAGTATTGCAATAACGACTACAAGCTCTACAAGGGTAAACCCACGCTTGCTATATCTCATTTTTCTTATGCGCTGCATAGTTTGCCTTCCTTTCTGTTTTTATTTATACATTGATGTAGCAGTTACGGTTATAAAGCTATTTTTTTCACTGCTACCTGAACAAGCAGTAGCTACATAAACTTTATATCCATTAAATTGCTTATTTAAAGCACCGTCTTTAGCTACTTCAACATTTGACATCTTTGTTACTGCAACCTGTATATCATTTGTTCCATTAGTTGCCTGGGGAAAATTGTTATCAATCTGATTGAGTACTCCATTTTTATAAAATGAAACTGATGGGCTTTGTTTTTGTACCATACTTTTTATCTCAGCGTCTTTATCGGTTATATTATCATTATTTAATATATCGTTTATACCCGAAACTATTTTATCAGCTACACCTTTTGCCTGCATAGAAGCTTGCTCTACATTCTTATTTTTGACTACTGACATATAGCCATGAACGATACCGCTCATTGCAGAGGCGAAAACTATGGAGATAAGTGTAATTGCCACAACAAGCTCAACAAGTGTCATACCTTTCTTAGTTTTTCGTAACCGTTTAAATTTTTTCATTATTGAATACACACCTTTCGGAGCTTTTTAAATTTACATAGAGTAACTCATTTTTATAGAATTATACTTATTACTATTATACTACAACTTCAAGGCGAATCAAGAATAATTCGCTACAATCTTTAACAAAAATTATCGTCTTTCTTTGTAAAAAATTACCACTATACCCAAACAACACACTCCATTTTTATTTATGTATATATATTTAAAAACAATAATAGTAATTTAGTATAGTAAAAATTATAGTTTTTTACAAATAAAAAGCTCTATTGAAACTACAATAGAGCTTTTTTATTTAATTAAAGTATTTAATAAAGATAGCCTAAGGTTAGAGTATCAGTAGTTTTTACAAATTTACAGCCAGCGGAATCAGGAAAATTACCATCTTCAGAATAATATATAGTTCCTACACTATATTTAGTTGAATCTGAAGTATGATTGCAATAATAAAAATTATCGCAGTTTATAGATTTCAAACCATTATATAATTTAACATTTGCTATTGTAACATTATCCGCAGCAGCAATTCTATCATTAAGGCTGGCACTTTTAGGTTCTGCATAAGTTACATCTGAACCATCAGCATTTTTAGAATCAGTATTATTTATTGTTCCAAGCCTAACTTCTGAATACATAATTTTACATTTTTCATTTAACATTCTTGCTTGCTCATCACCGGAAGCATCTGTTGCTGACGCCATAATCCCCATAAACAATGGCACTGCAATAGCCGCAACAATTGCAAGGATTGCAATAACAACAACCAACTCAACAAGTGTAAAAGCCTTCTTAGAATTTTTTACAGTATATTTCTTCAATGTGTTCACCATTTTCTCCTTAAAATAATATAAATTCTGTAGATATAAATAATTTTAAATATATTTTTCAAATATAGTATAGTATATAAATTATTGAATTGTCAATTAGTAATATTTATAAATTATATGTATTTTTATAGTGTAGTTTATACACAAATTTTGAAATACGAAATTTTAATATAAACTGAGCTTTAGAAAATATATTAATAGGAAAGAATTGCATTAATTTTTTCTGTTCCAGTTGTTAAAACATTAATGGCTGAACCATTCGCCGTAGCAGTAATGGTATGACCCTCGCCATCAACCGCAGCTACAACCGAACCACCGGCATAACCAAAATCTTTACCTATAATGCTTGAGCTAAGTCTATCCCAGATTCCTGCATATTGCATAGCCTGTTGAACAGTAGCATGTCTATTGGCATAAGCCGCTCTTTCACCATTGCTTGAATTTTCTGATGGAAAAGAAGCGCCTGCAACTGACGCTACATTTGAAGGGAGATTGCTTTGATAAATTGTGCCATTAACAATACCTGAATGGAAAGTTTTAACTGCACTATCAATACTTGCTGCATCTGTTTCCACCTTAGATTCAGTAGCACTATTGGTAATACCTATAACTGCCGGAATAGCAATAGCCGCAATTACAGCAAGTATTGCTATAACGACTACAAGTTCTACAAGTGTAAATGCTTTTTTAGAATTTCGCACAAATCTTGCGGTTAATTTCATAGTTAACACCTCCATCCATAAAGACAGTATATATTTAAGTATAGATTAAAGGCAATAACTTGTCAATCGGTGTATTAGTAGAAATATATAATATTTTTTATTTAAATATTACAAATAAAAATTTGGACAAAACAAAAGCCCAGCCGAAGCTGAGCTTTTGAGTTAATTTTTAATTAGTGATGAACAATTGTGCCAAGTGTTATTGTACCACTATTAATTCTTGTGATTGTAGAACCACCAGCTGTTGAACTAAGTACAGAACCGTTACCATCAACTGCTGCTACAACTGAACCATCAGCATAACCGAAGTCGCCGCCTGTAACCTTGCTGCTAAGTCTATCCCAAATGCCATCCCATCTCATAGCTTCTTCAAGTTTAGCTGTATTATTAGCATAAGCTGTTCTTGCACCATTTGCTGCATTTGCTGCAGGAACAGAATAAGAAGCGATTGAAGAAGGTTTATTAGAAGCATTTACAGTACCAGCTGTGATAGCTGCCTGATAGTTCTTAACTGCTTGGTCGATGCTTGCTGCATCTGTCTGAGTTGAAGACTGGGAAGCACTATTGATGATACCAATAACTGCCGGAATTGCGATAGCTGCGAGAACTGCGAGAATTGCGATAACAACAACGAGTTCAACGAGTGTGAAACCTTTCTTAGACTTCTTTGCGAGTAGTTTCTGTTGGAGTGTCATTTTACATTACCTCTTTCTTAAAATAAAATTTTTCTTATGAGACGAGGTTCTTGAAGGGGGTGAACCGTTCATCTCTGTTGTGTCTATATATTAACTCATTATGAACGGAATGTCAACACTTTTTCTAAAGTTTTTTTTGATTTATTCGTAAAACAAGTTGGCAATTTTTTGTGCAGTTTTCACAATCAAAGTGTATTGCTCAATTTTCACAGGGATTTTTGCTAAATAAACTTTTAAGATATGAATTTTAACTTGTGCAACTTTGCCTATAAAATTGTCATAAATTTGATTGATAATAAGTGTGTTTTTATTCTTTGTAGGAATTTCATTTGACAAATATGCGAATTTGTAAACAAGTTCACAATTTATTCATAAATTTTTATTCTATATAGTACGATTATAGGTTACTATTTTTCTGTTTATATTATAAGTGGAACATAAGTATTGTTGAAAACTGAATTTTATTATTTTTATCAATTCTAAAATTTTATTTTATTCTCTTTTTGTTTAAAAAGAGAACAGCTACAAAAATGTTTAACATAAACTTACTTTTGCTGTATAATATAGGTATAGAGTATAGCTAATCCTTTAATTAGAATCATATTAAATAACCGTCCTGTGATAAGCAGGGCGGTTATTTCCTTTTATTATGTAAATCAACTATCTAAACATAGCAGAAAACTTTATTATGAATTTCTTTCTCCTTGTTTCATATATAATATATGTAAAGCATTAGTTACACTAATAACAATATTCTTCATTTTTGAAATAACTATTAAAAAATAATAACGACAACTTAAACAAATCAAATCGACATAAATTAAAAAATCAAAAGTAAATTGCTGAAATCTATAACTTTTGCAAATATATAACAAAAATCCCTTGCATAAAAAAATCTTACGATATAAAATATGCTTACATTCTCAAAGGAGGAATGAAAATGAACTTTTCAAATAAATCTATAGCAAAAAAAATTCTTGGAATATTACTCTCGTCTACTGTTATATGCTCTGCTATGTACGGTTGTTCGGGCGGAAGCTCGAACGATGAATCTTCGGCTAAAGAAACCGTTGCATCAGCAGTAAGCAAACCAAATACTTCTTCTAAATTAGAATCTTCTAAACCAACCCAAAGTAAACCACAGTCTTCTGCTGAGGAATCTTCTGAAGCTTCTAAAACAGAAACAAGTGTTGGAGACATTGAAACAGTTGGAGATTTTAAAGCTGAAGCAACCGGAACTAATTCTATAAATCTCAGTTGGTCACAGATTTCCGGCATAAACGGCTACGAAATTTATCGCAAAGATGATTCTGCAGGAGCAGACTATGATAAAATTATGATTATAAAGGATTCTTCAACGAATTTTTATAATGATAATCAGATTGTTGCGGGTACTCGCTACTATTATCAGATAAGACCATACATCTATGCAAACGATAAATATTACTATGGCGAATTTTCGGCAACAAACACCTTTACTCATATTGACGATGTTTCGGAAATAACTGTTACTGCAAGAACTTCAAGCAGTATAGCAATTTCCTGGGAAAGAATCACAAATGCCACAGCCTACACAATCTATCGCAAGGACAACAATGACGGTAACTATACTTCTATTGCAACTATTACTGACTGGGAAAACTCAGCTTATACAGACACAGGTCTTACGGTTGGCAAAACCTACTATTATAAAGTAGAAGCATTTGTAAGTTTTGGCGGCGAAAGCTATTATAGCAATCCTTCCGAAATAAGCACATATACACCACCTGAAAAACCATCTTTCACTGCGTCTTATGATGAAAAAACAGAAAAAATCAAGGTAAGTTGGAAGGCTATTAATGGGGCAGAGGGGTATAGTGTTCAAATCTCTGATGATGAAGATGGAGATTATGATAGCTATGATGTTTCTGACAAGCTTGAATTTGAGCTTAAGGTTAAGAAAAACAAAATGTACTATATTAAGGTATATGCTTATTGTATCATTGACGGCGAAAAGAAATTCAGTAGCTACGAGATGAAATCTCTTGAATGTGGTGAGGTTCCTAAAGTCCACGGATATGATGTGGGAGATACATATATTGAAATAAGCCTCGATAAACAGCATATGTGGTATTATAAAAACGGTGAGCTTATAGTTTCAACTGATGTTGTAACAGGCTATAAAAACGCTCACGATACACCGACCGGTCTTTACTATATTATAAACAAGGCTTCGCCTGCCGAACTCGTTGGAGAAACTTGGGATGTTTGGGTTAATTTCTGGCTTGGCGTAACTTATGACGGCGTTGGTATTCACGATTCCACATGGAGAACCGGCGGTTACGGCGGAAACATCTATACATATGACGGCTCTCACGGTTGTATCAACACTCCGTACGATGCAGTTAAGAAAATCTATGATAATTGCAAAGAAAATACTCCTGTTGTAATTTATTAATATATTATAAATAATATTCTTTTTTACTTGACAACCAGCGGCGATTGTACTAAACTTATAGTACAATCGCCGCTTTTAATATTGGAGGTATAAAGTATGAAAATTAAAAAACTCGCATCAGCAGTTTTATCCGCTATCTTAGGAACGATTATTGTATTTTCGGGCTGCTCTAATGGCGGCTCTGTAAATGATAATTCGAGCAAAACAGAAAGTTCAGCACCAACTTCTGTTGCTGAATCTAAAACGGAATCAAGCCAAACTTCTAAGGCGGAATCAAGCACTGTATCTAAAACAGAATCTCAAAGTTCTAAAAATGAATCTTCTAAAAATACTGAACCTGACGCAGATTATACGCCAGCTATGTGGAAGGTTACTAAAGGCGACAAGGAAATGTATCTCTTTGGTTCAATCCACGCTACACAGGACGGTGCAGAAAATCTGCCGGACTATGTACAGAAAGCCTTTGATGAATGTGACTATCTAGCTATGGAGCTTGACACAGACAGTATGATGAATGACTTAGGACAAGCTTTACAACTTACACAAAAGCTTATGTATACTGATGGCACAACTATTAAAGACCATATTTCTGAGGAAACTTATAACGCTGCTGTAAAATATCTTACTGAAAAGGGCTTATATATGTCATATTATGATAACTTTAAGCCTATGATGTGGATTTCATTACTTGAAAATGCAATGTATAATGGCTCAGGTATTGATATTACAAAATCTATGGAAAGTATTATGACCTCAAAAGCTAAAAAGGCTAACAAAGAAATCTTAGAGGTTGAAAATATGGATATTCAGCTTGGCGTATTTGATAATCTCTCAGATAAACTTGTAGATGTTATGATTTTGAGCTATACACAAGCAGATCCAACCGAACAGGCAAAGTCAAGCAATAAATTATATGAGCAGTGGAAACACGGGGAAGCCATCAAAGATACAGATGAAGATGAAATTCCTGATGAATACAAAGAAGACTATGAAAAATACAGCAAAGCTATGCTCACAGACAGAAACAAGGGTATGGCTGACAAAGCTGAGGAATATATGAATGACGGCAAAAAAGTATTCTTTATGGTTGGCGCAGCTCATATGTATGGTGATAACGGAATTGTTCAGCTTTTGACAGATAGGGGATATACAGTAGAGAGAGTATCTAAGACGGAGAATCTTAGTAAGGCTGCATAATTTCTCAGAAGTTTAGTTTAGAATTACAAATTTCGTCGTTCGGCAGTTCATTGGTAATTTCTTAATCCGCGGCAGTTAACTTGCCTTATCAATGTCGAAGTTTTGCAACGCAAAACTGATTTCGCGACTTGGGAGCGGCGACTCGCCGCAAAGTTTTGCTCAAACTTTTTCAAAAGCTTGCAGGGTCGAGAGACGGAGTCCCTCGTAGGTTTTAAGGGTGAAACCCTCAACATTTCATTCTTCTCAAGCGGTGGACTATGTCCACCGCTTAATTTTTTGTTATCAATAAACTTATTAATGGTCGAACACAGTTCGCCCATTAATTTGTACTTAAAAACTTTAACATCTCTTGCTTACTTATGTTGCTCACGAAAGAAAAAAGCGGCGGATAAAATCCGCCGCTCAAAGAGCAAAGAATGTTAAGGGCTTTGCCCTTAAAACCCACCAAAGGCTCCGCCTTTGGAATCCGCAAGCCTTTAAAAAGGCTTGACCTAAACTTTAAGTGTCTTAGTGGAGGTTTATTAGCTAATATTAGTCTATGCTATCAATCTTTACCTCTACATCTGTTTCGGCATCATAATCTACACCTGATACCTTAAAGCCGAACAGCTTATAAAATTCTTCCCAATAACCGTCAATATCTGCACATTCAGCGATTTTCTCGGTAGAAATATCACTCCAAAGCTTTGTGACTTCCTCTTGAATATCGTCTTGAAGTTCTAAATCGTCAAGACGGATTCTGCCCTCAGCATCAAGAACCGGCTTTTCGCCGAAAAGCTTTTGATTGAAAAGTCTATACATTTGCTCAATACAGCCTTCGTGGCAACCCTTAGCCTTCATTACCTTATAAAGAATAGAGATATAAAGCGGTACTATCGGAATAGCTGCACTTGACTGTGTTACAAGAGCCTTATTTACAGAAAGATATGCATGAATACCGTTAAATTCCTCTGTAATCTCTTTTGCTGTCTTGAAAAGGTGGTCCTTAGCCTTACCAATAGAACCGTCACGATACATTGGGTGTGTAATAACCGGTCCAATGTAGGAATACGCTACTGTTATAGCATCTGGCTCGATAGCATCGGCATTCTTTAATGCAGTAATCCAATCTTTCCAATCTTCACCGCCCATAACCTTTACTGTATTGAAAACTTCTTCATCAGTTGCCGGCTCTACTGTAATATCGTGAACTTCATTTGTGCGGAGGTCGATAGTTTTATTTGTATAAGGCTCGCCGACTGTCTTTAATACAGAACTATATAATGTGCCGTCTTTGTCCTTGCGTCTTGGTGCAGCAAGACTATATATAACCATATCAACCTTGCCTAAATCTTTTTTGATAAGTGCGATTGTTTCGTCTTTGATTTCCTGAGAATAAGCATCTCCGTTAATTGTCTTTGCGTAAAGTCCGTCAGCGTGTGCAAACTCCTCGAAAGCAGCTGTATTATACCAGCCTGAAGAACCTGTTCTATTGCCTGAACCCGGCTTATCAAATATAATTCCGATTGTAGACGCTCCGCAAGAATATGCCGCAGAAATACGGGAAGCAAGTCCATATCCCATAGACGCACCGATGACAAGAACTTTCTTAGGGCCGTTTGTCTTTGGCTGTAATTTTACATATTCGATTTGTTGTCTGACATTTTCCTTACAGCCTGTTGGATGAGATGTTGTGCAGATAAATCCTCTTACCTTTGGTTTTACTATCATTTTGACTACTCCTTTTATATTTATATAATTACTTCGTGAATTTCTCGACTACATAGGCTATGCCGTCTTCATCATTAGACTTTGTGATAAAATTCGCAACAGCCTTAAGCTTATCATTTGCATTAGCCATACCAACGCCAAGTCCGGCATATTCTACCATTGTGATATCATTAAAGCCGTCACCGCAAGCAATACATTCTTCGGTTTTTATGCCGAGCGTTTTTATGAGATTGTCGATTGAACGAGCTTTATCAATTCCTTTTGGCACGACCTCAAGGAAAAACGGCTCTGAACGGAAAACCCCGAGCTTATCACCAACTCGCTTACTGAGTACCTTTTCAAGCTTTACAACCTCATCCGGATTGCCTGAAAGCAAGCATTTATTGATGTCGAAATTTACATAAGAAACGAAATCGTCTACTTCTTTAACTTTAAGACCAATTATATTTGATTCTACCATTGTATATTCATTTACGCCGTTTCCTGCAATAAGGCAATCACCCTCATAGGTATTTATACCTATATTCGTTTTATAAACCTCATCACAGATTTCCGGAAGAAATTCAAGTGGAAGATTTGCAGAAAATACGGTTTCTCCGCTCTGGCAGTTGATAATCTTACCGCCATTAAATGACATAACGAAACCGCCATATTTCTTAAGGTCAAGCTGTTCAGCGTAGGGGAAGACACCCTTTGTCGGTCTGCCTGAAGCTATTGCAATCTTTCCTCCACGCTCCTGATAATCTATCAGTGCATCGTGTGTTTTGGGTGTGATTTTCTTTTCTGAATTGGTTAATGTTCCATCTATATCAAGAACCATAATCTTATATTTCATAATTTTCATATCCTCCACTATTGAACTATGCGGCGAGCCGCCGCTCCCAAGACGCTGAATCGCTCGACATTGACAAGAGATGTTTATTGACACAGTCAAGGAAACTACCGATGAGCTAATGCACTTTTTTAGACAAATAAAAGTTTTGCTCAAGCTTTTTCAAAAGCTTGCAGGGTCGAGGGACAGAGTCCCTCGTGGGTTTTAAGGGCGAAGCCCTTAACATTCTTTGCTTCCTAATGGACGGACTTTGTCCGTCCATTGATTTCTTATGTCAGCAACATTAGTTAAACAGGGAACCCCCTGCGAGGGTTCCCTACGAAAAACATTCCACTGGAATGTTTTTCTACCCTCCTGCGCTTTGAGGAGCATAAAGTATTTCGCAGTCTGCGGACGGCGACCAAAGGCTCTGCCTTTGGAATCTGTGAGCCTTTAAAAAGGCTCAAGCGAAACTTTTAAGTGTCTATTGGGAAGTTGGTTAACTATTCGCTTTGCGACATACACTCATAAGCTTTTTTGGTAAGTTCTATAAGTTCATCATAAGTCTTTAAATAACCCGCCTCTCGGCGAAGTTCAGCAGCATTCTTGAAGTCTTTCATATACCATCCAACATGCTTTCTTGCCTCACGCATAGCAATTTCTTCGCCTTTATAATCACACATTGCTTGAATGTGTCTTAAAATCACTGTAACCTTTTCCGCCGGTGACGGCGGAAACATCGGTCTTAAATCATTGAGCCAAGCGTTTATCTCTCTAAATATCCACGGATTACCTAATGCACCTCTACCTATCATAACCATATCGCAGTTAGTTTTTTCGAGCATTTGTGCGGCATCATTGGCATTGGTAATATCTCCGTTGCCTATTACCGGAATATTTACGGCTTTTTTTACCTCAGCAATAATATCAAGGTCAGCCTTTCCTGAATAAAACTGTTCACGAGTTCTGCCATGAACGGTTATTGCGGCTGCACCTGCCTGTTCACATATCTTTGCAACCTCAACGGCATTTACGGACTTATCGTCCCAACCTTTACGGATTTTTACGGTTATAGGAACATCAACAGCTTTACATACTGCTTCTACAATTTCTCCGCATAAATCGGGATTTTTCATCAAGGCACTTCCTGCACCATTTCCGCTTATCTTAGGGGCAGGACAACCCATATTTATATCTATAATATCCGGTTTATATTCCATGGCGGTTACGGCTGCTGCGGCAACTGTCTGCGGTTCACTGCCAAAAAGCTGTACAGCTGCAGGACGTTCATTCTCTGAAAGAATCATAAGCTCTTTGGAGCGTTCGCTATTGAACGAAATTCCCTTTGCACTTACCATCTCTCCGACAACATATGACGCACCAAAATCTACGCAAAGTTCTCGGAAAGCTCTGTCTGTAACTCCTGCCATAGGTGCAAGAGCAGCCATTCCCTTTATTTCTACATTTCCTATTTTCATTAATCAGCCTCCTAAAAGTCCAATTATTGATATTATATCATATTTTGTACTCAATGACAACATTTACTCTTTGTGTGGCAACTTAATAAACTATTAAATCAACAAACTGGCGAACACAGTTCGCATCTGCACTTTCTTTATATAAGACAATTAAAGGTTTCGCATGAGCCTTTAAAAGGCTCACGGTTTCCAAAGGTAGTCACCTACGGCAAAGCCTTTGGTCGCTCTCCGCAGAGAGAAACATTTATACTCCACAAAACGCAGAGGGAGCACTGAGGGTAAGCCACGATGTCAAAATACACAATCAGTTTTGGAAGAGAAATTTATTGATTTGGATTAAGTAATTACTAATGAGCTGTCTCAACTGGTGAACATAGTTATATATTGAATAATTTGTGGTTATATGATAGAATTAAATGTACGATGTAAATAATTGTTTCAAAATTTAATATATGGAGGATTATTATGGATTACTTTCTTTCTGATAGAGTTCAGACTCTTAAACCGTCTGCCATAAGAGAAATCTTTAAGTATGCCGCAGACCCTGAGGTTATATCTCTTTCTGCCGGCAATCCTGACCCTGAGGCTTTTCCTGTTAAGGAAATTGCGGAAATTTCTAACGATGTACTTACAAATCGTCCTATTGATGCACTTCAATACAGCATTACCGAGGGATATGTACCGCTCCGCAATGCTCTCAAGGACTATATGAAAAATAAATTCAATATCGGCAGAGATTTTGATGAACTGGTTGTTACTTCAGGCGCTCAACAGGTTATGGACCTCGCTACAAAATCCCTTGTAAATGAGGGAGATACTGTTATTTGTGAAGCCCCAAGCTTTATAGGCTCTCTTAATTCTTTCCGTGCTTATAAAGCAAGGCTTTGCGGTATTCCTCTCGAAAGCGACGGTATGAACCTTGAAGCCCTCGAAAAGGCTCTTAAAACTGAAAAAAATGTACGCTTTATCTATACTATTCCTAATTTTCAGAATCCATCGGGTGTTACTACAAGCCTTGAAAAGCGTCACGCAATATATGAACTAGCTAAGAAATATGGTGTTCTTATTCTTGAGGATAACCCTTATGGCGAACTTAGAGTAAGTGGAAAAGATGTTCCTGCGATAAAATCCTTTGATGAGGACGGTATTGTTATTTATGCCGGCTCATTCTCTAAGGTACTTTCTCCCGGTATGAGAATAGGCTGGTTTGTTGCGCCAAAGGAAGTTGCTGCAAAAATGATAGTTTGCAAGCAGGGTTCTGATGTTCATACAACCGCTTGGTCACAGATTGTTGCAAGCGAATTTATGACAAAATACGACTTTGAGGCTCATTTGGAGCGTTTGCGTGAAATCTACAGAAAGAAAATCAATTTCACTCAAGAGCTACTTGATAAATACCTTGCACCAATTATTACATATAATAAGATTGATGGTGGTCTTTTTATATGGTGTAAGCTTCCTGATGAGATTGATATGACTAAATTCTGCAAAGAGGCTGTTCTCAGAAAGGTATGCGTTGTTCCGGGAAATGCGTTCTTAACTGATGAAAACGAGCAGTGCCACAGTTTCAGAATCAATTTCTCGACACCAACTAATGAACAGTTGGAAAAGGGAATTAAGATATTGGGCGAATTAGCAAAAGAAATGCTGAATAAGCAATAATCTTAAATAAATCCATAATTAATCATAAGTTTAACAATAGATATAATATAAAGTTTTTGCGAAATCTATTTTTTGTCTATAAAGCGTGGTTTGTTCAGGGAACCTCCTGCGAGGATTCCTGTGGGTCGGTACCCACAGCGAAGATGCGGAATCGCTCGGCTTTGCCTCGCTCGTGGTGAATAAGAGAAATTAGTTGACGCAGTCTATGTAATTACCAGTAAACTACCGAAAAGGACGAATTTTTTAATTTAAATATTGGAAATTGAAAGGAAAATAAATATGAGTGAAGAAGTTTTAAAACAAGAAAAAAAGCCTATAATATTCAGTGCAATACAGCCAAGCGGTACTATTACACTTGGTAACTACATCGGTGCATTGAAAAACTGGGTTACTCTCCAAGATGACTATGATTGCATTTTTGCGGTCGCTGACCTACACGCAATCACTGTAAGACAAGAACCTGCTACATTCCGCAGACACATATTGGAAGCTTACGCTCTCTTACTTGCTTGCGGCATTGATACCGAGAAAAGCCCTTTCTTTATTCAGAGCCATGTTCATACTCACGCTGAACTCGCTTGGGTTCTTAACTGCTATACACAGTTCGGCGAGCTTTCTCGTATGACACAATTTAAAGATAAATCTCAGAAACACGCTGATAATGTTAATGTTGGTCTTTTCGCATATCCAAGCCTTATGGCTGCTGATATTCTTCTCTATCAGGCTGACCTCGTTCCTGTTGGCGCTGACCAAAAGCAACATCTTGAGCTTGCAAGAAATATTGCGGAACGCTTTAACGGTATCTACGGCAATACATTTAAAATTCCTGACGGATATATTCCTCCTGTTGGTGCGAGAATTATGTCGCTTCAGGACCCAACAAAAAAGATGTCTAAATCTGACGAAAATGTAAATGCTTGGGTTGCTGTTCTCGATAAGCCTGAGGATATTATGAGAAAATTCAAGCGTGCTGTTACTGACTCTGAGGCTGTTGTAAAATATGGCGAAAATAAAGCCGGTGTAAACAATCTTATGGGTATTTACAGTGCTGTTACAGGCAAGACAAACGATGAAATAGAAAAGGAATTTGAGGGCAAGGGTTACGGCGACTTCAAAACTACTGTTGCTGAGGCTGTTATCGAGGAACTTCGTCCTATCCGCGAACGCTATGAGAAATTTATAGCTGACAAGGCATATCTTGAGGAACAGTATACTAAGGGTGCTGAATTTGCATTGAGAATGTCATCTCGTACACTCGACAAGGCAATGAAGAAAGTCGGCTTTATTAAAAAGCCGAGATTCTGATTTTCAGAATTAGGAGGTTAGTCTTATGAAAAAACACAAGGTTCAGCCAAAAAAGCTTATGCTTATAGTGAACCCTATTGCAGGAAAATCTCGTGCAAAATATAATCTTGCAAGCCTTGCGTCAATTTTTTATAAGAATAACTACGAACCTGCTATTTACTTTACTTCTCCAGACTGTGGGGCAGAAGAGCTTATCGAAAAACACGCAAAGGATTTTGATGTTGTAGCGTGTTGTGGCGGTGACGGCACTGTCAGTGAGGCTATCGAGGGTATGATGAAGCTTGAGGATTGTCCTCCGCTTGGATATATTCCTTGCGGAACGACAAACGACCTTGCAACAAGTCTTGATTTGCCTAAAAATATGAAAAGAGCCGCTAATACTATCGCTAATGAAGAACCTCTTCCGCTTGATATAGGTAGTTTTGGTGATGAATGTCATTTTGCCTATATTGCATCATTCGGTGCATTTACGGAGGTTTCTTACGAAACTCCGCAAAAAGCAAAGAATATATTCGGTCATCTGGCTTATGTTTTTGCGGCTTTTAAGTCTATGAATAAAATCAAGCCTTATCATATCAAAATTGAAAGCGAAGAAAAGACTTTTGAGGATGATGTTATTTTCTGCTCGGTTACAAACTCAACCTCCGTTGCGGGAATCTTTAAATTTGATAAAAGTCTTGTTGATTTTAACGACGGTCTATATGAGGTACTTCTGATAAAACAGCCTAAGCGTTTGAGAACTGTTTTGGCGATATTTCTATCTATGCTCAATACAACATACAAGCACGACCACATAACGCTTTTTCAGACTTCAAAGTTAAAACTTACCGCAGATGAAAACATAGATTGGGCGATTGACGGCGAACACCGTTCAAGCAGCAACACAATAGAAATAACAAACAATCACAATGCTATTTCACTTATTCGCAAGCATTGAACGGTGCGTGACCGCACAGGACAAGACGCGGAATCGCTCGACAAGTCTCGCTCGATGTTGATAAATGAAGATTATTGACGCGGTCGAAGAAATTAGCAATGAACTACCGATTAGCTAATAGACTTTCCTAAGACAAATAAAAGTTTAGGTCAAGCCTTTTTAAAGGCTTGCGGTTTCCAAAGGTAGTCACCTACGGCAGAGCCTTTGGTAACTCATTGGTAATTACTTTATTTGCAGCAATAAACTTCCCTTGCAGATGTCGAGTGAGGCTTGCCGAACGATTATGCGTCTTGGGGGCGGCGGCTCGCCGCTTAAGGGCTAAGCCCTTAACATCTCTTTTTCTCTAAGCGGTGGACTTTGTCCACCGCTATAATTATTTTAACATACAAAAACCGCAACTTATTTAAGCTGCGGTTTTACTATATAAAATTAAAAATAAACACCACCGACTATGAGTTATCCATAATCGGTGGTGTCTTTATATATTAAGCTTTATTATTTAGCAAGTCTTTCCTTAAGACCCTCGAGCTCAGCTCTGAGTTCAGCAGGAAGCTTATCGCCAAATATCTTGTAATACTCTTCGATTTCCTTTGTTTCAGCTGTCCACTTCTCGTTATCAACTGTAAGAATCTTCTTGAGTGTTTCCATATCCATGTCAAGACCCTCAAGGTTGATGTCTTCTGGTCTTGGGAGATAACCGATAGGTGTTTCAACAGCGTCAGCCTTGCCTTCGCAACGCTTGATAATCCACTCGAGAACACGGAAGTTGTCGCCGAAACCAGGCCACATAAACTTGCCGTCTTCGTCTACTCTGAACCAGTTAACATTGAATATCTTTGGAGCCTTGTCGCCAAGAATCTTACCCATTTCAATCCAGTGGCCGAAGTAGTCACCCATATGATAACCACAGAATGGCTTCATAGCCATTGGGTCATGACGGAGAACACCGACAGCACCTGTTGCAGCTGCTGTTGTTTCAGAAGCCATGATAGAACCTACGAATACACCGTTGTTCCAATCTCTTGACTGGTAAACGAGTGGAGTTGTAGTTGCACGACGGCCGCCGAAGATGATAGCAGAAACAGGAACACCTGATGTTGAGTTAAATTCTGAGCTGATGCATGGGCAGTTCTTTGCAGGAGCTGTGAAACGGCTGTTTGGATGAGCACCCTTTTCTGTGCTTTCCTTACCATTCCAAGGATTGCCCTTCCAGTCGATAGCGTGCTCCGGTGGATTCTTGTCGAGGCCTTCCCACCAAACTGTGTTGTCATCAAGGTTGAGAGCAACATTTGTGAAGATTGTGCCCTTCTTTGTAGAAGCAAGAGCATTAGGATTAGACTTCTCGTTTGTGCCAGGAGCAACGCCGAAGAAGCCATTCTCTGGGTTGATAGCCCAAAGTCTGCCGTCAGGACCCTTACGCATCCAAGCGATATCGTCACCGACACACCATACCTTGTAGCCTTTCTTTCTATAACCCTCCGGAGGAATAAGCATAGCCAAGTTTGTTTTACCGCAAGCTGATGGGAATGCAGCTGTTACATACTTGATTTCGCCCTGTGGATTCTCGATACCGAGGATAAGCATATGCTCAGCCATCCAGTTCTCGCACTTACCGAGGTAGGAAGCAATTCTAAGAGCAAAGCACTTCTTACCAAGAAGAACATTTCCGCCGTAAGCAGAGTTTACGGAGATGATGTAATTATCTTCTGGGAAGTGGCAGATATATCTCTTCTCAGGGTCAACATCGCACATTGCGTGAAGTCCCTTAATCCAGTCTTCACTATCGCCAAGAACTTCTTCAACTGCTGTGCCTACACGAGTCATAATGCTCATATTAAGAACAACATAGATAGAATCTGTTACTTCGTAACCAATCTTTGCGAGAGGTGAGCCAACAGGACCCATTGAATAAGGGATAACATACATTGTACGGCCCTTATATGAACCACGAGCAATATCAAAAAGCATTTGATATGTTTCTTTTGGGTCTTTCCAATTATTTGTAGGACCAGCGTCCTTTTCATCTCTGCAGCAGATGAATGTACGGTCTTCAACACGAGCAACGTCGTTTTCTCTTGTTCTATGGAGGTAGCAACCAGGGAGCTTTTCTTCGTTAAGCTTAATCATTTCGCCTGTTTCGCAAGCTTCCTTGCGGAGAGCCTCGAGCTGTTCCTCAGAACCATCAATCCAAACGACCTTATCAGGATTGAGAAGATTTTTCATTTCTTCAATCCATGCCAATACTGACTTATTTGTTGTCATTTTATTATTCCCCTTTCTGCCTAAAGGCATTTACAGATTTATTATAATGCAATTTGCAAGAAATATCAATAAATAATTCATAAATTTTTGAAGTATTTTTCAAATACTGTATTTTGTATAGCATTTCTAAGAATTTGTTAATAAACTATGAACCAACAAAAGCTAAAAAATTCATACTTATAAGTAATAAGTGTGTGAATATGATTTTTTATTCCGCATCAGATACACTTATTCCGAGTTCTTCAAGCTGTGCATCGTCTACCGGACTTGGAGCGTTACTCATAAGCTCACTTGCATTCTGAATCTTAGGGAAAGCAACTACATCTCTGAGTGTAGGTGCATTAATCATCTGCATAACAAGTCTATCAAGTCCTATGCCCATACCTCCGTGTGGTGGAGCTCCATACTTGAATGCACCTGTCAAGAAACCGAACTTCTTTTGTGCCTCTTCATCAGAAAGTCCGAGCATCTCGAACATTCTTTTTTGAAGCGCTGGATTTGTTATACGGATAGAACCTGATGAAAGCTCGATACCATTAAGAACCATATCGTAAGCCTTTGCGTAAACATTGCCTTTATCGCCTTCAAGTTTATCTAAACACTCGTCTGTTGGAGATGTGAATGGGTGGTGCATTGCTACCCACTCGCCGCTCTCTTTATCAAACTCAAAGAATGGAAATTCTACTACCCAAAGGAAGTTATAGCCGTCTTTGATTATATCAAGACGCTTTGCGACCTCTACTCTCAATGCTCCGAGTGTAGGGAGTACAACGCTATCATCTGTATCACCGACAATAAGAACTACATCGCCCTTTTCAGCACCAGCCTTTTCGAGAATAGCTGTCATTTCAGCCTCGGTCATAAACTTTGCAAAGCTTGATGCTATGCCGTCATCGGTCATTCTTATCCATGCAAGTCCCTTTGCACCGATACCCTTTACATATTCTGTAAGCTTGTCTATCTCCTTACGGCTATATGTCTTTACGGCATTTTTCGCTGTAATTCCACGAACAGAGCCTCCGCCTGCGATTGCATTCTTGAATACGCCAAACTCGCTATCCTTAACTGTTTCTGTGAGGTCGAAAATTTCCATACCAAAACGAGTATCCGGTTTATCTGAACCGAATCTTGCCATAACCTCATTATAGGTATATCTTGGGAATGGGGTAGGAATATCTATATCAAGAACAGTCTTGAAAAGATACTTTATATAATTTTCGCCGAGATTGAGGACGTCTTCCATATCTACAAAAGACATTTCAAGGTCTATCTGAGTAAATTCAGGCTGTCTGTCGGCTCTCAAGTCCTCATCTCTGAAGCATCTTGCAATCTGCATATACTTATCAAAGCCGGCAACCATACAAAGCTGTTTATAGATTTGTGGGGACTGAGGAAGTGCATAAAATTCGCCCTTATGGATTCTTGATGGCACAAGGAAATCTCTTGCACCCTCTGGAGTGGATTTTATAAGCATAGGAGTTTCTATCTCAATAAAGCCCTCGTTATCGAAGAAATCTCGAGTAGCCTTGGCAATCTTATGACGAAGAATGATATTATTTTGAAGTGTAGGACGGCGGAGGTCGAGATAACGATATTTAAGACGAGTTGTTTCGCCTGCTGTACAGTTATCGGTAATTTCGAAAGGAGGTGTTTCTGATTCGGAAAGAACACGAAGTTCTTTAACCTCGATTTCAATATCTCCTGTTGGAATTTCTGCGTTTTTAGCACTTCTTTCACGAACAGTTCCCACAACTGCGAGAACATATTCTGAACGAACGGAAGCGGCTTTCTTAAAGATTTCTCTATCTGTATCATCATCGAGAGTGATTTGAACTATGCCTGTTCTATCACGAAGGTCTATAAATATGAGGTGACCTTTATCACGCTGTCTCTGAACCCAGCCAAAGACAGTAACATTTTTGCCGATATCATCGGCACGAAGCGTTCCGCAATAGTCTGTACGCTTCAGCCCTGTCATAAATTCTGCCATTTTAAATCTTCCTTTACAAATAAATTGTGTACTTATTTTTAATTATATCATTCCAAAAATATAAAATCAAGTGTGGGGCGGCGGAGTGCCTCCGCCGTCAAGACGCGGAATCGCTCGACAAGTCTCGCTCGTAGTAGATTAGGGAAGATAGTTGACGCGGTCGAAGAAATTAACAATGAACTACCGATTGGTTAGTAGGCTTTCCTAAGACAGATAAAAGTTTTGCGGCGAGCTGCCGCTCCCAAGACGCGGAATCGCTCGACAAGTCTCGCTCGTGGTGGATTAGGGAAGATTGTTGACGCGGTTGAAGAAATTAGCAATGAACTACCGATTGGTTAGTAAACTTTCCTAAGACAGATAAAAGTTTTGCGGCGAACCGCCGCTCCCAAGACGCGGAATCGCTCGACAAGTCTCGCTCGTGGTGGATTAGGGAAGATTGTTGACGCGGTTGAAGAAATTAGCAATGAACTACCGATTGGTTAGTAAACTTTCCTAAGACAGATAAAAGTTTTGCGGCGAACCGCCGCTCCCAAGACGCGGAATCGCTCGACAAGTCTCGCTCGTGGTGGATTAGGGAAGATTGTTGACGCGGTCGAAGAAATTAGCAATGGGATACCGATTAGTTAATAAACTTTCCTAAGACAGATAAAAGTTTTGCTCAAGCTTTTTCAAAAGCTTGCAGGGTCGAGGGACGGAGTCCCTCGTGGGTTTTAAGGGCAACGCCCTTAACTTTTCTTGCTCCCTTAGGGGCGAACTTCGTTCGCCCCTAAATATCTTTTGGTAGCAACATTAGTTAATAAAAAGACGGACAAAGTCCGCCTTTAGAGAGAAAGAGATGTTAAGGGCTTTGCCCTTAACACCCACCAAAGGCTCAGCCTTTGGAAACCGCAAGCCTTTAAAAAGGCTTGACCTAAACTTTGAGTGTCTTTAGGAAAGTTTGTCAGTTTATTGGTAGTTTCTTCGACCAAGTCAATAATCTTCATAAATCAACACCGAGCGAGACTTGTCAAGCGATTCCGTGTCTTGGGATTGGCGGCTCTTCTCCCTTAACAAAATTTTACAGTTACTGTTTTTAAGGTAAAGCATTGTAAATTTTGAAATAATATGATATAATATACAAAATATTTCTAAAAAAGGTGAGGTTATTATGAAAAATAAAGTCATTATCGCCGCAGATAGCACCTGCGACCTTTCTCCTGAACTTATTGAAAAATATAATATAGAGATTATTCCTCTCCCTGTAAATCTTGGTGACAAACCTTGCCTTGACGGCGTTGATGTTACTGTTGATGATGTTTTCAATTACTTCGAAACAAACGGAGAACTCGCTACTACATCAGCTCCTACTGTAGAATATTACGAGGATTTTTATAAAAAATGGACTGATGAGGGATATACCGTAGTTCATACAAGCATTAGCCTTAAATTTACTGTGACTCATAATATCGCACAACGAGCTGCTGCTAAATTCCCTGGTGTTTATCCGATTGACTCCCATAGCATTTCAAGCGGAATGGGACTTCTTGCTATTCACGGTGCTATACTTCGTGAACAAGGTTTAGAAGGGTGGCAAATTGCTGAACAGCTCCGCAATGAGGCTGATAATATTCGCGTAAGCTTTGTTCTTGATACTCTCAAATATATGAGAAAGGGTGGAAGATGTAGCGGTATTGCGGCTTTCGGCGCTAATATGCTTAATCTCAAGCCTTGTCTTGAAACAAAAGACGCCGCCCTTGTAGTTAAAAAAAAATATAGGGGAAAGATTGAAAATGTCTTTATTCAATACGCTGAGGAAATGCTTACCTCCGGTGATAATATAGACAAATCTATTTTGCTTATTACACACTCAGGCGTTGATAAAAAGACTTTAAAAGCTGTTAAAAAGCGTTGTTCTGAACTTGTAGACTTTGATGCAATATATGAATGTAACACCGGTTGTTCTGTGGCTGTACACTGTGGCCCTAACACCCTCGGACTAATCTATGCTATAAAAGATTGATTTTATTTATAGGGTTTGCGCAAGAGCTATCATTGCGATATTTGCCAATATTATACTTGCTATTTCGATTACTTTTATAATAATTCTATTTCTCATACTTCAACCGTCCTTATCTATAATTTTTAAGTGTCTTTATTTATGTTTATGAGGTATGAAAAGAAATATTACTACTATTTTTTAGCGGATAAATTTTCAACTTTTTTCTATCAAGCAGTTGAAAACTTATCCGTTTTTCTTATATGTTGTAACAATTTTATGCTTATTTTAAAAAATATTTAATTTTTCTTAATTTATCCTTGATTTTTATATTCATTTAGTGTAGAATAGTGTAAATCGTTAGGGTTATTATCGTATTAACCCTTTTGAAAATCTATATTTAAAAGGAGCTGTTTTTATGAATCCGAATTACAACAATCAAATTTCAGGTTCCGAATTAATCAGGCGATTCTTTACAAGAACTTCTATGCTCACTGTTACAGTAGCCTCTGCAATACTCTCGGCACTGATAATATTCCAAACGATTATCTATAGTTTTTCCGGAGATAAAATCAGTATCATTTCTTCGCTATACTACCTCTTTGATAATCAGAATATCGAAATCATAAATGCTGTTTTTGGCTCTATAATCTCTTTGGTATCTATTCTATTTTTTATTTCGTTCCTTTCAATATATCTGAAATCAAAAACTAATGATTCTATTACATCAGGTCTTTCTATGCTTACTGTAAGTTCAGTAATATATATTATTGTCACTTGCATTACATTAACTCTTGCATTTGCTTCAATATCTGTTCAGAGATATGAAAGTTATAAAATTAACAGTGTATTTGACAGCAGAGAATTTTCTGATATACCTAAAACTTATACTGCAACACAGGCAAATTACGACTTCTTGGTTTATATTTTATTTGGTGCGGCTGCCCTTCTTCTTGGAATCGGTGCTGTTCGTATTTCTCTTGCTATGAAAAAGGCTTCTTCTGATATGGAAATTCCTTCAAATCGTGGCGGTGCATTATTCCTTTCTGGTTCTATATCTGCTATTGTACTTACAACTATTGCATTCTTTACATCACTTAGCTCACTCGTTATTCCTGATACCACCACAAATCTAAAACCTATCACACTTCTAAGTTCTATTATTAATGTACTTATTTTTGCTGCTGCAGTTGCATTATTCTATGGACTTGCATTCCTTTCATCTAATTATACTACACTTATAAATAAAACATATCCTTCAAATGCTAAGCTCAGTTCGTATTATGCAGGATACGCTACAAATGCTTATCCTACAAACGCAAACCGCCCACCTGTTCCCCCAGTAACACCATATATTCAGACAAGAAATCAGCTTTATGCGGCTCAACAAGCTGCTCAACAAAATCCTCAATATACACAGCCATATCAACCACAGTATACACAGGTTCAACAGCCACAAAAGGTTGAAACACCAGTTCAGAACGACACTACAGCAGATGTTGAACCACCTATCCAACCAGAGGATACAAAAACTGAAGCTCAACCTGTAACAGCAGGTTCTATCGAAAATGAGGAATAAAGCTAAAACTTAAAAGTTTTGCTCAAGGCGGCGAGCCATAGTTTCTAAGACATTTAAAGTTTAGGTCAAGCCTTTTTAAAGGCTTGCGGTTTCCAAAGGCGGAGCCTTTGGTGGGTTTTAAGGGCAAAGCCCTTAGCGGCGAGCCGCCGCCGTCAAGACGCGGAATCGCTCGACAAGTCTCGCTCGTGATAGATTAGGGAAGATAGTTGACGCGGTCGAAGAATTTATCAATTAACTACCAATTAGTTAATCAAACTTTCCCAAGACAATTAAAGTTTAGGTCAAGCCTTTTTAAAGGCTTGCGGTTTTCAAAGGCGGAGCCTTTGGTGGGTTTTAAGGGCAAAGCCCTTAGCGGCGAGCCGCCGCCGTCAAGACGCGGAATCGCTCGACAAGTCTCGCTCGTGATAGATTAGGGAAGATAGTTGACGCGGTCGAAGAATTTATCAATTAACTACCAATTAGTTAATCAAACTTTCCCAAGACAATTAAAGTTTAGGTCAAGCCTTTTTAAAGGCTTGCGGTTTCCAAAGGCAGAGCCTTTGGTGGGTTTTAAGGGCGAAGCCCTTAGCGGCGAGCCGCCGTCAAGACGCGGAATCGCTCGACAAGTCTCGCTCGTGATAGATTAGGGAAGATAGTTGACGCGGTCGAAGAATTTATCAATTAACTACCAATTAGTTAATCAAACTTTCCCAAGACAATTAAAGTTTAGGTCAAGCCTTTTTAAAGGCTTGCGGTTTCCAAAGGCGGAGCCTTTGGTGGGTTTTAAGGGCAAAGCCCTTAGCGGCGAGCCGCCGCCGTCAAGACGCGGAATCGCTCGACAAGTCTCGCTCGTGATAGATTAGGGAAGATAGTTGACGCGGTCGAAGAATTTATCAATTAACTACCAATTAGTTAATCAAACTTTCCCAAGACAATTAAAGTTTAGGTCAAGCCTTTTTAAAGGCTTGCGGTTTTCAAAGGCGGAGCCTTTGGTGGGTTTTAAGGGCAAAGCCCTTAACATCTCTTTCTTCTCGAGCGGTGGACTATGTCCACCGCTTAATTTTTATTAGCAACAAACTAATAAAGAGCAAACACAAGCGACAGTTCGCCCCTACATTTTTTAATAGTAAATGCAATTATAATAAAAACAGATATTTTAAAGATAAACAGGCATTAAAAAATAAATAGAATATGAAAAACGCTCAGGTCTTATAAAACCTGAGCGTTTTTGTATTCTTTATGGGAGAAAAAAAGTGGCGAACTTCGTTCGCCACTTAGGGGCAAGAGATGTTAAGGGCTTCGCCCTTAAAACCCACGAGGGAATCCGTCCCTCGACCCTGCGAGCTTTTGAAAAGGTTCGAGCGAAACTTTTAAGCATCTTGGGAAAGACAAAATCATCTTAACGGTAGTTAATTGATAATTACTTTCTCCGCGGCAACTAACTACTCAAATTCACTACGAGCGAGACTTGTCGAGCGATTCCGCGTCTTGGAAGCGGCGGCTCGCCGCCTCGAGCGAAACTTTTAATTTTCTTCTGGGGTAGTTTCCTCGGTAACTTCTTCGGTAGTTTCTTCCTCATGTGGGGCTCTGGAAAGTGTTACAACCTTACTTTCATCAGATACCTTCATTACTCGGACGCCCTTTGAAGGTCTTGCACAAATTCTTATTGAACTTGCCTCAATTCTAATAATAATACCGTCATTAGAAATCAAGATAATATCATCATCAAGGTCTACGGACTTTATTGCGGCAACCTTGCCATACTTATCTGTATGATAGTTTATTACACCATGACCGCCTCTTGACTGCATACGGTAATCATCAACATTTGAAAGTCTGCCATAGCCTGTTTCTGAAACTGTAAGAATATATGCACCATCACGAAGCATTGACATTCCGATAACCGTATCATCACCCTTGAGAGTAATTGCTTTAACGCCTCTTGCAGCTCTACCCATAGCTCGGACATCTGTTTCGTGGAAGCGTATAGCCATACCGTTTCTGGTAGCAACCATAAGTTCCTTATTGCCGTCTGTAAGGCGTACCCATGCAAGTTCGTCACCCTCGTTGAGGTCTATCGCTATAAGTCCATTCTTTCTTGCATTGCTGAATGCACTTAGTTCTGTACGCTTGATTATACCGTTTCTGGTAACCATAACAAGATACTGTTCGCTTTCAATATCTGGTACTTTAATCATTGAAGTTACATTCTCATCTGCGGAGAGAGGGAGGAGGTTATTTATATTCATACCCTTTGAAGTTCTTGAACCCTCTGGGATTTCATAGCATTTAAGCTTATAAACTCTGCCAAGATTTGTAAAGAACAGAACATGGTCGTGGCTATTTGCAACAAACATTTCTTTAGCAACATCTTCTTCTCGGCGACTCATACCCGAAACACCTCTGCCGCCACGCCTTTGGAGCTTATATGTGTCTGATTTCTGACGCTTGATATAACCAAACTCTGTAAGCGTAAGAACACAATCTTCTTCCGGAATAAGGTCTTCTATATCAACTTCACCGCTGACAGCAACAATCTCTGTACGGCGTTCATCATTATATTTTTTCTTGATAGCAAGAGCCTCTTCTTTGATAATAGAGAGAAGTCTTTCGCCATTTTGAAGAATATCTTTTAAGTCTGCTATCTTGATATTAAGTTGACCAAGCTCGTCCTCAATCTTTGTACGCTCTAAGCCTGAAAGCTGTCCAAGACGCATAGAAACTATAGCTTGTGTCTGAATTTCATCAAGGTCGAAGCGTTCGCCAAGTCTTTGCTTAGCTGTTGGCTGGTCCTTAGATGAACGGATAATTGAGATAACTTCATCTATAAAGTCAATAGCCTTCTTCAAGCCCTCAAGAACATGAGCTCTTTCTTCGGCTTTTTTTAGATCGAATATGGTTCTTCTTGTGATAACATCAACCTGAAAATCTACATAATCCTTGAGAATTTCTTTTAGTGAAAGGGTTTTCGGCTCGCCGTTTACAATGGCAATCATAATCGCACTAAAAGTAATTTGCATCTGTGTGTAGGAATAAAGCTGATTTAGGACTATTTGAGGAGACGCCTCTCTCTTTATGTCTATAACAATGTGCATACCATTTCTATCGGAATGGTCATCTATGTTTGAAATGCCCTCTATACGCTTTTCCTTAACCATATTTGCGATAGTTTCGACAAGTCTTGCTTTATTAACCTGATATGGAAGCTCTGTAACAATAATCTTGAAACGATTCTTTTCTTCGACAATTTCTGCCCTTGCTCTGACAGTAATTCTTCCTCTACCTGTTGCATAAGCGGCCCTTATTCCGCTTTGTCCCATAATAATACCGGCAGTAGGAAAATCAGGACCTTTGATATGCTGCATAAGGTCATCAAGACTTGCATCAGGATTGTCGATGAGACAACACATAGCATCTATTACTTCACCGAGGTTATGAGGCGGGATATTTGTTGCCATACCAACTGCGATACCTGTTGAACCGTTTACAAGAAGATTCGGGAAACGAGATGGAAGAACCTCCGGTTCTTTTCTGGAATCGTCATAGTTTGGCAGAAAATTTACGGTATCTTTTTCTATATCGGTCAGCATTTCTGTGCTTATTTTGCTCATTCTTGCTTCTGTATAACGATAAGCAGCAGGCGGGTCACCGTCAACAGAACCAAAGTTGCCGTGGCCATCAACGAGCATATATCTCATAGAGAAATCCTGTGCAAGACGAACGAGTGCGTCATAAACAGAAGCATCACCATGTGGATGGTAACGTCCGAGAACATTACCTACTGTTGTCGCACACTTTTTGTATGGTCTATCCGGAGTAAGATTATCCTCAAACTGAGAGTAGAGGATTCTCCTGTGAACCGGCTTTAAGCCATCTCTTACATCTGGCAAAGCTCTTGAAACGATAACTGACATAGAATATTCAAGGAAGGATTTTTTCATTTCCTTGTCTATATCTACATCAATAATCTTTTGCTGAATGTTGCTGTAATCTTCCATATTCAAACCCTCTTTTATCTATAAAAATTTGACTTTGGACTTCTTTAATTTTGATTTAGCTATAAACCGCTAAAGTTTTGAGCTAAATCATACTTTAAAAACAATCTATTTTCGTTGGTTGATACACACATATTTTTTTCCAAGTAGGAATTTTATTTTTTCAAGTGCGTCATTATCTTTATCAGTAAATAATCTCTTTGGAATGGATATATAGTCGTTTTCATCAAGGTAGAAGATAATTACCTTTTTATCGTCTAATACCTGAAAAAAATATCTATATGGAATATTTCCTATATATCTATCTGAAACGATTTTTACTTCGTCTTCATAAAAAGCTATATTTCTTGAGCCAATCTTTTCTTTATTGGCATTATACTCATTTCTTGCTTGAATCCGCACCAATGACGGGCCTATAATTTCATAGAATGATACTGAAAAAAGCCCCATTGCTATAAGCAAAATCCAACATATAATTTTTATAATTCCATCGCCGGAAAATATAAGCATATAAAGCCCTATAAAAATAGCAAGTATACCAAGTATATTCATTATTAGCCTATCACTTTTAGAAGTTTTAAATCTACGCTGTGCAAGGCTTGTATGAATATAATCGTGTTCCGTTATAATATAGTCAGCAGTAAGAATAGGTGTTTTTTCGCTCAAACTGAATCACTTCTTTGTCTTTCTATATTTTGCAGGCATAGTTTTTTTCAAAAACTCGGCAAGCTTCTCGTTTTGTTCGTCGTCAAGGCATTTCTTTGAGATTATGATAAGCCTTTTGCTATATTCGCTTATCATAAGGTAGTAACTGTTTGTTTCGATACAATCAAGAATATCTGTCCAATAACCAATAATAGTTTCACATTTATTTTCTATGGTATAACCATCTCTTGTAATCTTAACTTTTTCGGTTTTATTAAGCATATGAGAGCTTTTATAAATATGCTCGCCTTTTAGCTTCATTCTGTTTGGCAAAATAAACAGATAATAGGTCATCATATACAAACAAATAATACTTATGCCTGTCGGTACGGGATTGGAAATTAAATCATAGTGCTTTAATGCCATATAAAGCATACAGCCACACCATATTGCAAAGAAAATTGATGCTTTCCATTCCTTGCCTTTAAGTCTGCCTCTACGCATATGAGCAATCATATAAGCATTGCCATACATCATAAGCGGTATTTCGTTATCTTCTATTGTCATTATACATTTGTTGTATTTTTCTGACATATACAATCAAAACCTTCCGTTATTTAACACGAGTTTGATGATAAAAGGCTCAAGCAAAAATTTATTGTAGGGGCGAACTGTGTTCGACCGAACGGTAGTTCATTGGTAATTACTTCGACCGCGGCAACTTATCTTCCTACGCTCACCGCGAGCGAGGCTTGCCGAGCGATTCCGCGTCTTGTCCTGTGCGGTCACGCACCGCGTCTTCGCCGTGGGTCGGCACCCACAAGGAACCCCCTGCGAGGGTTCCCTAAGAAAAACATTCCGCTGGAATGTTTTTCTACCCTCCTGCGCTTTGTGAAGTATAAAGGATGTCGCTCTCTGCGGAGAGCGACAAGGGCATTGCCCTTGTCCTATGAGCCTTTGAAAAGGCTCAAGCGAAACTTTTGAGTGTCTTAGAAAAGTCTGCTAACTAATTACCACTTATTTAGCCACAGCGGCACAGAACTTTTCGTAGAGTGATGGATTTATCTTTTTTATGTTTATTGGACGGAATGTCTTGCTATCTACAAAAGCGTGAACTGTTCCACCCTCTGAACAAACTTGATTTCCTCTTAGAACACGATAATGAAATTCTATCTTAGCCGCCTTAACACTAACTATGGTAGTTTCAATAATAACTTCATCTTCGTATTTAATCGGAAGTATATATTTACACTCAAGAGACGCGAGCGGAAGCATTACTCCGCTCTTCTCAAGCTCTGTATAGCTCATACCTGTAAGCTTGATAAAATCTGTTCTGCCAACCTCGAACCAAATAGGGTAGACTGAATGATGAACTATTCCCATCTGGTCGGTTTCTGCATATCTTGCAACAATTTTTGACTCACATTTCATAGCTGAATTACCTCTAATCAAAGCTGAAAATTTATTTTCAAATCTAAATCACGAATTGATAATCAATCTTCTTCGTAGGTCGGAGTTGTACCTGCAAGCAAAATTCCCTTTATCTCCGGTAGGAAATCCGGGTCTATCGCTCTTTCAGGAATTGCAAAACTCCTATTATGGTCAGCAAAAATCATAATTATGTTATCAAATTCCTGTATTCTGCTTGTGCCGTCAAGCTCTATCTTCCAAGCACCGTCATCTCTGCCAATCTCTACGCTGTCAGGATAAATTTCAGCTTCGATTAGCTTTCCGTCTGCCATAGTTTTTGCCATACTTCTCATATGTAAGTTTGGCACAACAAGAAGAACTGCAATAAATATCAGGCTGATACACCCAAATACTATATTCGACACACCGCCCGTCATAAAGAATACAACAAAGAATATTACTGCAAGTATTCCAAGGACAACAGCCTCTATAAGTCCTCTTGTTCCTTGAGATTTATAAATTCCGCTGTGTTTAAGACATTTGAAATACTCCTCCTCGGTAAGAACATAGGATACTCTTATTCCTGCCATTGGGATTTCATATTCCTCTGCGTCATCGTCTTCAACAAGCTCTGCTTCGGAGCCGTCCCAGCCACGACCTTCTTCTTCGTCCTCTTCTTCTTGGATTCTTTTCAGCTCTTCGGCAATTCTCATTACCTCGGCTGTATCCTCATCTTCTTGAAACGGTATGTTATCGTCAGTATTGTTTGCCGTATCATAGTCTTTCATAGCTCTGTTTTTCTACCTCCAAAGATGCGTTTCTGTCTTATACAGAAAACGAAATTCATATAGTCTTATTTATCTACAATCTGTAATATATTTTAGAATTTATTACAGTGTGTATATATTTTAAAAATTCTCTCGTTTATTTTCAACATTCACTTGATTTTCGGTTGAAAACTAACGGGTATGAATATCAAATTATATATCCAAATTTTGAACATATTTTGCATTCTTTTCTATAAATTCTCTTCTTGGCTCAACCTTATCACCCATAAGTATTGTGAAGGTTTCGTCAGCAAGAGCTGCATCCTCCATATCTACTCTGAGCATTATTCTTGTTTCTGGATTCATAGTGGTTTCCCAGAGCTGTTCGGAATCCATCTCACCAAGACCTTTATATCTCTGTATATCAGCCTTGCCGAGCTCTGCCATTATCTTATCCCTTTCAGGGTCGGAATAGGCATAGTGATGCTCTTTATTCTTGGTAAGTCTGTAAAGCGGTGGCTGTGCAAGATATATATGTCCTTCTTCAATGAGTGGACGCATAAATCTAAAGAAGAATGTCAGTAACAAAGTTCTGATATGTGAGCCGTCAACATCAGCATCGGCCATAATTATAACCTTGCCATAGCGGAGCTTTGTTATATCGAAATCATCGCCAATGCCACAGCCAAGTGCTGTAATAACAGGCATAAGTTTATCGTTGCCGTAAACCCTATCAAGACGAGCCTTTTCGACATTCAGCATCTTGCCCCAAAGTGGGAGAATTGCCTGAAAGCGTCTATCTCGACCGCCCTTTGCAGAACCGCCCGCAGAATCTCCCTCGACGATATAGATTTCAGTTTCTTCTGAGTTTCTGGATTGACAGTCGGCAAGCTTACCTGGTAGGCCTGCACCCTCCATAGCTGTTTTTCTTCTTGCAAGGTCACGAGCTTTTCTTGCGGCATCTCTTGCACGAGCTGCCATAAGTGCCTTATCAAAGATTGCCTTTGCTGTTGCAGGATTTTCCTCAAGGTATACTGAAAGCTTCTCTGTAACAAGCTTATCTACTAAACCTCTTACAAAGGTACTGCCAAGCTTTGCCTTAGTTTGTCCCTCAAATTGTGCTTCTTTAAGCTTGACACTGATAATTGCTGTCAGACCTTCTCGGACATCTTCGCCGGAAAGGTTTTTATCATTCTCTTTGAGAATATTAAACTTTCTTGCGTAATCATTCATAACCTTGGTTAATGCGCGCTTGAAGCCCTCTTCGTGAGTACCACCATCGGTTGTATGGATATTATTTGCAAATGAAAGTATAAGTTCATTATAGCTGTCGTTATACTGCATTGCAATCTCTACCGATGCGGAATCATCGTCCATCTTGCCCTCAAAATGAATAACATCCGGGTGAATTACATCGAGTGAACGCTTTTTATGAATGTACTCGACAAAGTTCGATACACCGCCCTCATAGAGGAAGTTATTTTGCAGGATATTCTCTGGGTCACGCTCATCACGAAGCTCGATATGTATACCTGCATTAAGAAAGCTCTGCTCACGAAGTCTTGTTTCGAGAACCTCATATTCGTATACATCTGTTTCTGTGAAGATGAGAGGGTCAGCCTTAAAGGTGATTTCAGTACCTTTTGTAGTGCCTTTGCCGATAATCTCAAGGTCTGATGCAATATTTCCTCTTTCATAACGCTGTCTGTAAATATTTTCGCCATCGCATACTTTTACCTCTAACCATTCGGAGAGAGCATTAACAACAGATGCACCAACACCATGCAAACCGCCTGAAACTTTATATCCGCCACCGCCGAACTTACCGCCTGCATGAAGCACTGTAAATACGACAGTTACTGCAGGAATACCCATCTTTGGCTGTATGCCGACCGGAATACCTCTACCATTATCCTTTACTCTAATAACATTTCCCGGAAGAATTGCAACATCAATCTTATCGCAATATCCTGCAAGAGCCTCATCAATGGAGTTATCTACTATTTCATAGACAAGGTGGTGCAAGCCCCTCGGACCTGTTGAGCCAATATACATACCCGGACGCTTTCTTACTGCCTCAAGTCCCTCAAGAACCTGAATCTCACTTGCTCCATATTCCTGATTTGTTTTAGTAATGTCATTATTGTCCATTTTCTTCCTCCTTTTTGGCAGCGATAAACCGCCACTGTTAAGGGCGTTGCCCTTAAAACCCACGAGGGACGCTGTCCCTCGACCCTGCAAGCTTTTGAAAAAGCTTGAGCAAAACTTTTAATTGTCTTGGGAAAGACAAATCTATTTGAATGGTAGTTAATTACTTTCTACGCGGCAATATAAGCCGATTGAGAATGTCGAGCGAGACTTATCGATCGATTCCGCGTCTTGTCCTGTGCGGTCACGCACCGCGTCTTGACTGCGGCGGCTCGCCGCAAAAAGCTTGAGCAAAACTTTTAAGTGTCTTTGGGAAGTTTTTTATTGGCTTCTTCTAAGCTTAGTTTTTGGAGCTTTCTCGGCAATTCTTCATATCTTACCGTAAACGGAAACAAGAATACCGCAACCAATACTACTACTGCATCTCCTATCGCAAGAAACGGAATCGTAACCCCTGATGTTTGCTTTAAGAGAAATATATTTATTACTATCAGTGCAATACTTACTATCGAGATTAGAATTATTCTTCCCTTTAGATATGAAACTCGATAATTTTTATTGCAATGGTGACATTTTATAATTTTATTATGTGTTGTCTTTTTGACATCGCTATATCTTGTTACAGCGTGACAATACGGACATACCGGAAGTCTGAAAATTTCGACCACCGCCTTTTATTCTGCATTTGAGGAATCGTCAAAACTTCTTCCTGATTTCTTTGCAGACCTGAATTTTTCTTGGAAATCGGCTCCTATCTCAGAGCTTGCATCATATGGCTCAAAGATTTTTGTGCCGTCAGAATCTGCCTCAAGGTCTATCGAACCTGAAGAATATATATCCTTTGGTTCTTCGGTAGTTGTTTCTTCCTCAAATCTTGATTTTTTATGAGAATTTTGCGATTGTACCTGTTTCTGAGCCTCAATAAAAATTGACTGTGTATTCGTCATTTTCTTATCCATAACCTTTTTAGCCTGAGATTTATCCGCAGTAGGGACAAGGATTAAGAACATTGGTACAATAGCGTAATATGCTGCAAAAGGAATTATTACCAAAAGCAAGCTCCAGAGATTGGTTAAATCTCCGAAAAACAGATAAAGCACAACAAGCAAAAGTACAAAAACACATAATACGCTTGTTATTGCATAGATATTTCTGTTAAGTCCAACATTGGCAATACAGCCACAGCGTTTGCAGGTATACTCACCCTTATTTTTCATAAAAAACGAATCAAGGTATGAAACACTTCGTCCACAATATGGGCATTTTGCAAGTCTTTTATTCTTTTTCGCCATAGCATAACTTCCTTTCATATCAGGCTCTTAGGAAAAATTTTTACTGAATATCTGCTTAATCAAGCACTACAAAAATGAATCTATTCTTCCTCTTACTGTTTCTGAGGAAAGTCGGCTTATATATACAACTGTCGAATCACCCTCCTGACAAAGAATGTATGATTTCGGCAAGTCGTATGAAACATAGCGAACTCGACCTTCTCGTTCAGCTTGATTTAAATATTCTCTTGTTTTTTTTGATACAGTTGTTTTATCCATATCAAAAATTCCTATGATATTTTTCTTGAGTATTACAGAATCTTGCTCAAGATGCAGATATAGACTTTCCATAAGTTGAATCACTCTATCTCGGTAGGTGTAACCCTGCCTGAATTTATATAAAAAAGGGCTTTGTTTCCCTCTTTTAACTTGGTCATAATCTCGGATTCGCAACAGGTTATAAATACTTGCTTATCCGAAAGCTTGTTGAGAAGATAATCTTGTCGTTTATAATCAAGTTCACTGAGAACATCGTCAAGTAAAATAACCGGCTGTTCTCCGCTCTCGGTTTTCAGAACTGACGCTTCTGCAAGTTTCATAGCAAGAACCGCTGAACGCTGTTGTCCCTGTGAACCAAAATTTCTTGCATTCTTGCCGTCAATGTTGACAACAAGGTCATCTCTGTGTGGGCCATAACCTGTATACCCCTGATATATATCGCTCTGTTGAGCTTTTATCAATTTATCGCTAAGCATTGCTTTTAGTTTTGAGGCGTCTTCTGTAACCTCATCGCCAAAAGAAAGCTTATAGGAAATTTCTATTTTTTCGCTTCCCTTAGATATTCCCGTATAAAACTCTGAGCAATATTTCGAGAAGTTTTTTATATATGCGATACGCTCTCTTGCAACTAAAGCTCCTTGAACCGCAAGCTTTTCGTCCCATATATCAAGCATATCCATAAGCTCGCTGTGTTCTTTTATGTCTTTCAGCAGAGCATTTCGGGAATTGATGATAGTTTTGTAATCGGAAAGTATCGAAGAATATGACGGCTTAATCTGACAAATTGCAGCGTCAATAAAGCGTCGCCTTTCATCAGGGCCATTCTTTATAAGCGTAAGATGATTAGGAGAGAATACCACACAGCAAAAGCTGCCTATAATTTCAGAAATATAGCGTTTACTTACGCCATTAAGCTCAATAAAGCGATTGCCGCCTTTAATCATAAGTTTGATTTCCTGCTCACGCTCTCTTGATTCAAATTTTAAATGAATTTTCGAGAAAGCATTGTCGAATTTAATCAGCTCGTTTTCTTTTGCTCCTCTGAAAGACCTATTTCCAGTAAAGAGCCACAGACATTCAAGAATATTAGTCTTACCTTGAGCATTGTCGCCATAGATAACATTTATGCCGTCTGACGGAAAAACTGTATTATTTTCGAGATTTCTAAAATTTTCAAATGACAACTCTTTTACTATCAATCCAACTCTCCTATATGTTAAGGGCTTTGCCCTTAGCGGCGAGTCGCCGCAGCCAAGACGCAGAATCTGTTTTGCAACGCAAAACTTCGACATATTCAAGGGCATTTAATTGCCGCGAATAACAAAACTACCGAACGAAACCTGTCAAACTATTTTGTGTCTTGACCTGTGCGGTTGCACACCTAGCCTTGACAGCATACATATTCGGGTGAACACATTTCGTCCCTACATTTTTTAGGAAAACTGCTTAATTTAAACAGTAGTTCATTGGTAATTTTTCGACCTCGGCAACAAAACTACAAAAATAAAAGTTTATAACAAACATCTTTGTTATATCAAAATTTTCTTAGAACTCAAAATTTTGATCAAGCCTTTTTAAAGGCTTGCGGTTTTCAAAGGCAGTCACCTACGGCAGAGCCTTTGTTTGGAGTGTAAGCTACCAAATATCAGCAAACTTTGAAAATGGTGTCGAGGTATTCGGCTGAATCGCCGGAACGCATTTTTTTGCCACGCATAGTGCAGATTTCGCCGTTTACTTTGACTTTTCCGCCCTGAATGGCGACTTTTGCCATTCCGCCTGTGCCACCACCCATTTTTAGTAGGGAATCAAGACGAATAAAATCTTCACCTTCACGAAGCTTGACTTCTTCAATTTTCATTTTTTAACCTCACAGGAAGAACGAGGAACAGGAAGCTGTCACCATCGCTCGGTAATATGACCATTGGACTTGTAGGACCGCTAAGACAAATTTTTACTTCGTCTGTGTCGGTATTTCTGAGGGCATCAAGCATATATCTGACATTGAAACCAATCTCTACGCTATCTCCACTCATTTCTATATCAAATTCATCATAAGCCTGACCAAGAACTGTTGAACAGGAAAGCTTTACAACGCCATTTTCAATATTGCATCTAACAGGTGTTTTTATTCTCTCTGAAAGCAATAAGGACATTCTATCGAGAGAACTGATAAACTTTCTTGTATTAACCTTAATCTCTGTTTTATGTGAACTCGGTATTGCTGCGGCATAATTCATAAATTCGCCTTCAATCAGACGAGAAATGACTGAATAGTTATCTATTTTGAAAATAATATGCTTATCACCGACAACTATTTCGACATCTTTTTCACCGTCTTTTATGAGTTTGACTACTTCTGCAAGACTTTTGCCGGGAATGATAAAGCTTTTCTTTTCTCCAAAAATGAGATTTTCGGTTCTCATTGCAAGGCGATAACCGTCTACTGAAATTATTTTGATAATATTATTTTCAATTTCAAAGAGAGAACCTTTCTGAACAGGCTTAATATCGCTATCTGCAATAGCAAAAAGTGTTTGACTTATCATTGATGAAAGGATTTCACCCTTGATTATGATATTTGAATCTCCCTTTACTGAAGGAATATCAGGGTATTCATCGGCTGATATTCCTATAATTTTGAAATCAACAGCTCCGCTTATAATTGTAGTCATAAGTTTTTCATTTGTGTCTATTGTTACATTTTCAGCCGGAAGCCTTCTGACAATATCTGAAATAAGCTTTGCGCTTAGGACAACTGAACCTTCTGAGCGAACTTCTGCCGGCAGAGTGGTTGTTATGCCAAGCTCAAGGTCATATCCACATAAGGTAAGTGAATTTGCACCGGCTTTAAAAAGTATTCCTTCGAGAGCCGGATTATTGGATTTTGTGGACACTGCTCTCTGAACGTTTGTTATCGCTTCTGTAAGACTTTGGCAATTACATACAATCTTCATACATAAATCAGTCCTTTTGAAAAATATCTAAAAAAGAGAAAATGCTAAAAAGCAAGGCGTGGTAGAATAGATATATTTTAGTAATAGTAGTAGGGGCAGTTTATAAGTTGAAAAGTGGCTTAAGACTTTTAAACATCTGGCGTTGAAGAGTTGGAGCATTGTTGAATTTTTGTGATGTTTTGTTTGAAAAATCTTGAAAACTTTTTTGTTTTAACATTGTGGTTGAAAGATGTTGGTGAATTGTTGAGGAAAAGTTGAAAAGTCAGAACGACAATATTCAAAAAATATGCATAAATTTGCATAGAAAATGAATAAACCAAAGGTATTCATTTTCATAGCTTTGAATTGAAAATGAATTTTCCTGCAAAATTATATAATTATTTCCCAATACCGTACACTTTATGTGTAGCTACGCGGATAATAGGGTAAAATAAAATTTATTGTAGGAAAATATCTAAAAAGCCGGAAAAAACTATTGTTTTTCAGCTTTTATCTATCCCTTATATTCTTAATTATATCCTCTACCATAGATTTTACTTTTGTATCTTTGCTCATATCTTTTTCGACCTGTTTTACGGCATATACTATTGTAGAATGGTCACGACCACCAAATTCATCACCGATGAGGTTCATTGAAAGCTGGGTGATTTCTCTTACAACATATATGGCAATCTGTCTTGCTTTAGAAATATTGGAATTACGCTTAGATGAACGAATATCTTCAGAAGTTACTCCGAATGTTCTTGCAACTTCTTCGATAATCTTTTCTACTGTTAATGGCGGTGGCTGGTCGTTATTCAGAATATCTGAAATAATTTTCTGAGCCGAATTGATTGAGATTTTTTCGCCATAGAGCAGACTTTTTGCCTTCATTTTTTTGACAACACCTTCAAGCTGACGGATATTAGCCTTCAGCTTGGTTGCAATGTATTCGCAGACATCATCCGGAACATCAATTTCGAGAAGTTCTGCTTTTCTTTTTATAATGGCACTTCTGGTTTCAAAATCCGGTGGCTGGATATCAGCAATAAGACCTGATTCAAAACGGTTTCTAAGTCTGTCAACGAGTGATTGAATTTCCTTAGGAGGACGGTCTGAGGTCAAGACTATTTGCTTTTTAGCTTCGTACAAAGCATTAAAGGTATGGAAAAATTCCTCCTGAGTAGACTCTTTACCACCGATAAACTGAACGTCATCGACGAGCAAAACGTCAGAATTTCTATATTTTTGTCTGAATTCGCTTGTTTTTGCGAGGTGAATTGATTCGATAAGTTCATTGGTGAAGTCGTCACCCTTAACATATATAATCTCTTTTTCAGGGCTGTTTGCTTTGATTTCACTTCTGATAGCGTTAAGCAGGTGGGTTTTTCCAAGTCCGGAATTACCGTAGATGAAAAGAGGGTTATAGGCATAACCTGGGTTTGCTGCAACCGCAAGCGACGCGGCATGAGCAAATTTATTCGATGAACCGACTATAAATGTATCAAATGTAAATTCGTAGTCAGCATCAAGAATACTTTCGTTAAGCTTTTCCTCTTTTTGATTGATTTCCTCAGGAATAGTAAAGCAGATGTCAATACCCGAGCCAAAGACGCTTTCAAAGGCATCATTAAGCAAGGACATATAGCATCTTGTCAGGGTTTGGCGATGAAAATCACCAGGAACCATAAGGATAGCTTTGCCCTGTGAAAAATCCAGATTTACGGGTTCAATTTTACTAATCCAAGTTTTGTAGGCAACATCTGTGATTCTCTGCCTGCAATAATCACAGATAATGTCCCAAGCCTCGTTAAAGGAATCCATAAAGTTTTCATTCCTCCCAATAAATTTTTCAAGAATTTAACCTAATCATAATAAAAATATTATAAAATTGTTATACGGAAGTAAATCCGATAATCTCTCAATCTTAAGTATAGCACAGTTCTTTTGTAAAAGCAAATAAAAGTACGAAAAATAAGTCGAAAATTCGCTCTAAGGCGAGGAATTTGTAAAAGTGATTTTGAAGGGTTTTAGGGTAATAAGGGCTTAGAGGGCGTTTAAAGAGAAAATAAGGGGATTGATAGAAAAGATATGCTATTACCCTAACTATATATTATAGCATAATCGAGAAAAATTTGCAAAGCTAAAATCGAAAGTTTGTTCAGCTAATTAATTTCCAAAAGACACTTGAAAGTTTTGCTCAAGCTTTGCGGCGAGCCGCCGCAGCCAAGACGCGGAATCGCTCAAAAAGTCTCGCTCGTAGTGAGTATAAGGAGTTAGTTGCCGCGGAGAAAGTAATTACCAATTAGCTACCGTTTATATAATTTTTTCTTCCCTGAGATACTTAAAAGTTTTGCTCAAGCTTTTGAAAAAGCTTGCAGTTTCCAAAGGTAGTCATCTACGGAAGAGCCTTTGGTCGTTCTCCACAGAGAGCGAAATACTTTTGGGCTTTGCCCAACATTTATTTTTTCTTAAAATCGGCGGATAAAATCCGCCGATTAATTTTCTTTTGTTAGCAAGATTAGTAACTAAGGGCGGACAAAGTCCGCCCTTTAAAGGCAAGAGATGTTAAGGGCTTCGCCCTTAAAACCCACGAGAGACTCCGTCCCTCGACCCTGCGAGCCTTTGAAAAGGCTCGAGCGAAACTTTTAAGTGTCTTTGGGAAATCTGTTAGCTAATCGGTATAGCAGAACAGTGTAGTTTGTTTACGATAGTTACTTCATCATATATAATGTAGCTATCGATAAAAAGTAAGATACTATAAGTTTGAAAAAATACTTGACATTTCTACCTTTTATAAGTTATAATGCTAATTTGTAAGGCTTTATCTTTTGTATTCCCACTATCTGGGAAATTCTATCGGTTCCGCCTTCTATTTTGAGATTTTGAAGGGAGGGTTTTGTAATGCTGAGAACTTATCAGCCTAAAAAGCTTCACAGAAAAAAGGAGCATGGCTTCAGAAAGAGAATGTCTACAAGTAACGGCCGCAAGGTTCTTGCCCGTAGAAGAGCTAAGGGCAGAAAAAGATTGACTTACTAATTTTTCGTATTTTTAAGATGAAAGCTTTGTCTTTCTGAGATTTGCCCGAAACTTTTTTCGGGCATTTTCAAAATTTATTTAAAACGGTGTTTTTAGTATTGCGCTTTGGGTGTAGGGTGGTTGCTTTGAACGAGTATGTTGCTTTAAAAAAAAATAACGAGTTCAGAAGACTTTACTCCAAGGGCAGATTTTACCAAAGTCCGCTCATAGTTACTTATGTTATTAAGACAAGACGGAATTGTGTAAGAGTGGGCATTACTACAAGTAAAAAAATCGGTAATGCCGTTTTAAGAAACAGGTCACGCAGAATTATTCGTGAATCGTATCGCTCGCTTTTGCCTGAGCTTAAAACAGGATATGATATTGTTTTTGTTGCAAGGGGTAAAACACCTTTTGTTAAAAGCACAGATGTTTTGCGTGTAATGAAAAAACAGCTGAAGGAAGCGGGGATTCTTAAATGAAGAACCCGCTTATTTGGCTTATTTGTTTTTATAGAAAAAATATTTCTCCGTTAAAGAAAGCACCATGCTGTAAGTTTATTCCTACTTGTTCGACATATGCTCTTGAGGCAGTTAAGGTTCATGGTGCGTTGAAGGGAACGATTCTCTCTGTTTTAAGAATTTTGAGATGTAATCCCTTCTCAAGGGGTGGATATGACCCTGTTCCAGAAAAGAAAATTAAGAAGATTGAATTTAGTGCGGAAAGAAAATTTTTAGGCAAAAGATCCGCAAAATAAAAGGGCGAAGGGAATTGTTCTAAATTATGATGGAATTTTTTAATTTTATAGGAGGAATCTTTGGCTATATCCTCTGGGGTGCATTCTTTCTTGTAAAGAATTTTGGTATAGCTATTATGATTTTTACAATCGTAATTAAGCTGATTATGTTTCCGCTTTCAGTTAAGCAACAAAAATCTATGGCGGCGAACGCGAGATTTCAGGCTAAACAGCAGGAAATAATGAAAAAATATGCAAATAACAGGCAAAAAGCTAACGAGGAAAGTGCTTTACTTATGCAGAAAGAGGGAGCGTCACCTTATTCGGGTTGTCTTACCTCGATACTTCCACTCTTACTTATGATGTGCATTTATTATGCAGTTGTTAATCCGCTGACAAATACTTTCCATATTGCTGCGGATAAAGTTAGTGCTGCTCTTAATACTTTAAGTACACTTCCTGGTATAGGCTCAAGCTTTAATTCCTATTATGGTCAGATTGACCTTGTAAAGTATTTTCCACAGCTTAATCCATATCTCAATAATGCAGATGGTTCTGCAATCTTTAATGCAAATGATGTTAATACTATCAATGACTTCCACAATGGTTTTAACTTCTTAGGTCTTGACCTTCTTGCAACTCCATCAACAGTAGGCTGGAGTTCTATGCTTTGGATTATTCCGGTTCTTTGTTTTGTTACATCAGTTGCAAGTACTTTCCTTATGCAGAAAATGAATGGTACTAATATGAGCGGTCAGGGCGCTGGTTGTATGAAGATTATGTTCCTTGTTATGCCACTCTTTAGTGCATATATCGCTTATACAGTTCCTGCAGCTGTTGGTTTTTATTGGATTGCGTCTACGGTATTCGGTTTCTTACAGTCGATAGTTCTTTATAAGTTCTATAATATGAATATTATGGAAGCTAAGGCAGAAGCTCAGAGAGTTATTCTTCGTGAGCAAGAAGAGGCATCAGCGGAATTTATTAATGCAACTGCAAAGGTAGTTACTGTAGATTCAGAAAAGAGTTCATCTACAACAGAAAAGAAAAATAATAACTCATCTAAAAAGAAGAAAAATTCGTCTAAGAATAAAAACTCAGGTAGTGGATATATGGGAAAGAAAAAATAAATTTCCGAGGTGAAATATAATGATTAAAGAAGCTATTAAAGAGGCTGAAACTATTGAGGAAGCTAAAGCACTTGCTTTGGAGGAATTAGGTATAAGCGAAGATAAAGCACAGTTTGAGGTTCTTATTCAGCCTGAAAAGAAAAAGTTTGGTTTGTTTGGCGGTTCACTTGCAAAGGTAAAAGTATTTTATGAAGAAACTCCGACAGATATTGCTAAAGCATATCTTACGGATGTTCTTACGAAGCTTGGTGTTACTAATGTAATTATTGAAGCAAATGAAACCGAAGATGGTGCGGAATTTGATGTGAATGGTGACGATATAGGTTTTATTATCGGACATAGAGGAGAAACTCTTGATGCGCTTCAATATCTTACAGGTTTAGTTGTAAACCATATAAATGATGAATATTTCCGAGTAATAATCAATATCGGAAATTATCGTGAGAAGAGAGAAAAGACTCTTGAAATTCTTGGCAGAAAGCTTGCTTTTAAGGCTTGCAAGACAGGCGAAAAGGTTTCACTTGAGCCTATGAATCCATACGAGAGAAGAATCATACACACAGCCGTACAAAAGGTTCGTGGAGCAACTTCATGGTCTGAGGGCGAGAATCTTCAAAGGCATGTTGTTATCGGTCCTGACCGCAAAAAGCAGTCTTATGGAAATAAAAACGGAAGATATAACAGCGGTTATGGCAATAGAAATAGTAATCAGCCACGCAGACGCTCAGGCGACTATCAGCGTCGTGAATATACAGATGAACAGCAAAGACATCCGGACGACAGCGTTTTCTCTACATTTGAGAGCGAGCATCTTGAAGAAGCACCAACAACATCGCTTTACGGCAAAATTGAAATAAACAAAGACTAATTTTTCAAAAGAGCATCGCTGTATTTTCGGCGATGCTCTTTTTGTGGGTGCCGACCCACGGCGAAGACGCGGAATCGCTCGACAAGTCTCGCTCGTGGTGTGGTGGGGGAAGTTGGTTGACGCGGATGAAGTAGCTACCGTAGCCGAACAAGCGGTGCTGTTCGGCTCTACCGATTAGCTAACAGACTTTCGAAAGACAATTAAAAGTTTTGCTCAAGGCGGCGAGCCGCCGCAGCCAAGACGCGGAATCGCTCGACAAGTCTCGCTTGTGGTGTGGTGAAGGAAGTTAATTGACGCGGATGAAGTAGCTACCGTAGCCGAAAGGGCGGTGCCGTTCGGCTCTACCGATTAGCTAACAAATTTTCCAAAGACACTTAAAAGTTTTGCTCAAGCTTTTTTAAAAGCTTGCAGGGTCGAGGGACAGCGTCCCTCGTAGGTTTTAAGGGCAACGCCCTTAACATAAAGGAGATTATGTATGAATGAAAAAACTATTGCTGCAATAGCGACTGCACAAGGGGCAGGCGGTATCGGAATTATAAGAATTTCAGGGTGTGATGCTCTTGAAATTTCTCAAAAGGTATTTAAATCAATAACTGGCAGAAACATTTCGGAAATGAAAGGCTATACTGCGGCTTATGGACATATCTATGATGGCGATGAGCTTATAGATAGTGGCGTTCTGCTTGTGTATCTTGCTCCGCATAGCTATACCGGAGAAAATGTTGCTGAAATTTCTTGTCACGGCGGTTTGTATGTTACGAAAAGAGTGCTTAGAGCTGTACTCAATGCCGGTGCAAGTATGGCTGAGGCTGGTGAATTTACGAAAAGAGCCTTTCTTAACGGCAAAATCGGCTTAACTGAAGCTGAGGGAGTTATGGATATAATCTCCGCAAGAGGTGAGCAATCCAGCCGTGCGGCACTTGGTGCTATGGATGGTGCTTTGAGAAAAAAGATTGATTCTGTTAAGGAAAATCTTATAACAAGTGCGGCTCATCTTTCGGCTTGGGCAGATTATCCTGAAGATGATATTCCCGCAGTTTCTACAGAAAATCTTACAGGAGAGCTTAATTCAAGCATAGATATTCTCGATAAGCTTCTTGCAACATATGACGCAGGAAAGGCTATTCGTGAGGGAATAGATACAGTTATCGCAGGAAAGCCAAATGTCGGCAAAAGTACGCTTATGAACTTGCTTTCAGGCTATGAACGCTCGATTGTTACGGATATTCCCGGAACTACTCGTGATGTTATCGAAGATACTGTTATGCTTGGAGATATACCGCTTTGTTTATCTGATACAGCCGGAATAAGGGCAACTGATGACCCAGTTGAAAGTATCGGTGTAGAAAAGGCTCGAAAAAGGGTAAAAAGTGCAGGCTTGGTGCTTGCTGTTTTTGATTCATCAAAGGAACTTTGTGACGATGACAGAGAGCTTATTGGGCTTATAAAGGATTGTCCGAGTGTGGCTGTTATAAATAAGAGTGACCTCGAAACTGCGATTGATATGGATTATATCAGGAAAAATGTCAAGAATGTGGTGTTTATATCGGCTAAATCTGGGTCGGGTGCATCTGAACTTGAAAAAGTTGTTTCGGATATAATCGGTACTTCACAGCTTGACCCTTCGGCGGCAATTATTGCGAATGAACGACAGAGAGATTGTGCAAAGAGGGCGAGAGATTTTCTGAATGAGGCAATAAATGCCCTTGAAATGGGGATAACTCTTGATGCTGTTACAGTAATAATAGAGGACGCAATTTCTGCGTTACTTGAGCTTACCGGAGAAAGAGCCTCCGAAGCGGTTGTGGATTCGGTATTCTCACACTTCTGTGTAGGTAAGTAATATGAGCTATAGTGAGTATACAGAAGGAATTTTTGATGGAGATAAATTAGAATATTCTGATGAAATAGGTGGAAATATAGGGATTTTTGAAGAATCAGATTATAACTATTTTTTCAGTTCAAATTCTATATGTTCTTATCTGTGCGATTATGAAACGGCTAAGAATACAGACTTATTAAAGTATAAGGGCGCTCAGGTTGTTGTATGCTATAAAAGATATTCAGTTATTGAGAACGGAAAAATTACTTTTATAAATCAGAATTTTGATAATGACCTCAAAGAGGTAAATAAAGGCTTTTATGTTTTTACCGAAAAAATGAGAGTAAGACACGATGTCTGTGTGACAGAATATTCTGACGGCAGAGAAGAAAAAAAGGATAGATATATTAAATATAATATTATTTCTGATAAATGCAATGATGTTATGAAAACATTGGATATTGCAAAAAAATATTCATTGGAACATAATACAAGATGTGTTGTTGCTATGGCTGTGTTTGGCTATGACAGATATATGGATTCTTATATATAAAATTTTATTGTAGGTGATATTATGGTTGATGTTGCAGGAAAATATGATGTTGCGGTTATAGGTGCAGGACACGCCGGAATTGAGGCGGCTCTTGCTTCTGCAAGGCTTGGTTGTAAAACGGCAGTATTTACGATAAATATGGACGCTGTCGGAAACTGCCCTTGTAATCCGTCTATCGGCGGTACTGCAAAGGGACATCTTGTAAGAGAGCTTGACGCTTTAGGCGGTGAAATGGGCAAGGCTGCCGATGAGACATTTTTGCAGATGCGTATGCTTAACAGGGGAAAAGGTCCTGCGGTTCATTCACTAAGAGCCCAAATTGACAGAAGAGCATATGCGGAGAGAATGAAGCATTGTCTTGAATTACAGAAAAACCTTGAACTAAGGCAAGCCGAAATTACAAACCTTGTAAAGAATGATGATGGAGAATGGGAACTTACAACAAGGCTAAAAACTAAGTATCTTGCAAAGGCTGTTGTTATTGCTACGGGTACATATCTTGGCGGTGTTGTATTTGTCGGTGATGTTTCATACGAGAGTGGTCCGGACGGTATTTTTCCGTCAAAATTCTTGCCTGACGCCCTTAAAAATATGGGTATGAGCATAAGAAGATTTAAGACCGGTACTCCTGCGAGAGTACTTAAATCGAGCATAGATTTTACAGACCTTGAGGAACAAGCTGGTGATGAACCTGTTACACCGTTCTCATATGATACCCTCGAACCTGGTAAAAATAAGGTTCTTTGCCACATAAGCTGGACAAATGAAAAGACTAAAAAGATTATTCTCGATAATCTTCACAGGTCGCCGCTTTACAGTGGAAAAATTGAGGGTATAGGTCCGAGATATTGCCCGAGTATTGAAGATAAGATTGTTCGTTTCTCAGAAAAGGAAAGACATCAGTTATTCATCGAGCCTTGTGGCTTGAATACAGAGGAAATGTATTTACAGGGTATGAGTTCATCACTTCCAGAAGATGTTCAGACGGCATTCTATCATTCGATTAAAGGCCTTGAAAATGCTGTTATTATGCGTCCTGCATATGCTATTGAATATTATTGCTGCGACCCTTTACAGCTTAGAAGAACACTTGAATTTATCGACTTTGAAAATCTCTATGGTGCAGGACAGTTTAACGGTAGTTCGGGTTATGAGGAGGCTGCTGTTCAGGGCTTTGTTGCAGGCGTAAATGCTGCGTTGAAGATTCTCGGCAGAGAGCCGATGATTCTTGACAGAGCAAGCTCATATATAGGAACGCTTATTGATGACCTCGTAACAAAGGGCTGTCAGGACCCTTACAGAATGATGACTTCCCGTTCTGAATATCGTCTTGTACTTCGTCAGGATAATGCGGATTCAAGACTTACACCAATCGGCAGAAAGATTGGTTTGATAAATGATGAGAGATGGGAACGCTTTAACAAAAAACAAGAACTTATCAAAGAGGAGCTTAAACGAGTTAAATCGACAGTTATTGCACCTTCTGAAAAGGTAAACAAGATACTTGTTTCACGTGAAACATCTGCGATAAACACAGGTGTAAGACTTATAGATTTAATTAAGCGACCACAGCTTGGTTATGACGCATTGTCGGAAATTGATGAAAATCGTCCGAATATAGACCGCAATATTTTTGAACAGGTTGAAACGGAGATTAAGTATGAGGGATATATAAAGCGTCAGCTTATCGTTATAGACCAAGTACGCAGACTTGAAGACAAGATTTTGCCTGAAAATATAGACTATAACGCTATTGACGGATTAAGACTTGAAGCAAGAGAAAAGCTTACAAAGGTTCGTCCTGAGAATATCGGTCAAGCAAGTAGAATTTCGGGAGTAAGTCCAGCGGATATTTCTGTTTTGGTTATCTACCTTGCATCGCTTAGAAATAAGAATAATGGAGGTGCAAAATGAGCATAATTTCTGAAACTATGAAAAAGTGGGCTGATGAAAACGAAATCACTCTTAATGAGGTTCAACTTGAAAAGTTTGAAAACTATGCAAAAATACTTGTTGAATGGAACGAGAAAATCAATCTTACAGCAATAACAGAACCAAAAGAAATTGCTGTTAAACATTTTATAGACAGCTTAACTGTTTTGAAAGCTTTTAATATAAAGAAAAATGCGGCTATGATTGATGTAGGTACGGGTGCGGGTTTTCCGTCTGTTCCGCTGAAAATTGTCAGAGATGATATACAGCTTACATTGCTTGATAGCCTTAACAAGAGAATAAATTTTCTTAATCAGCTTTGTGACGGAATTGATATTAAGGCGGAAACGATTCATTCTCGTGCAGAGGACGCCGGTAGAAACAAATCGTATCGTGAAAGCTTTGATATAGCTGTTTCACGAGCAGTTGCAAATCTTCCATCACTGTGCGAATACTGTATTCCGTTTGTGAAAAAAGGCGGTTCGTTTATAGCTATGAAAGGCAAGGACGGCCTTGCAGAGCTTGAATCTGCTAAAAATGCAATTAGTATTCTTGGCGGAATATGCAAAGAGGATAATGATTATATTACCTTACCAGACGGCGAAAAGAGAATTATCTTTATAATAGAAAAGATTCAATTTACGCCTGAGAAATATCCACGCAGAGGTGTTAAGATAAATAAGCTTCCGTTGTAAGATTGAGGCAGCTACAATTTTGAATTGTGGCTGTTTTTTTATTTTGTTAGCAACTAAAGGCGGACAAGGTCCGCTTTTAGAGAAAAAAGAAAAGTTAAGGGCTTTGTCCTTAAAACCCACAATGGACTCCGTCCCTTGAACCTGTAAACCTTTGAAAAGGTTTGAGCGAAACTGTTAATTTTCTTAGAAAAGTTGATTAAATAATCGGTAGTTTCTTTATCCGTGATAACATAAATAAAGCGAGGCTTGCAAAATGATTCCATATCTTGAAGGTGGCGATTTGTTGCCTTAACTTGGAGTTTTTTCAAAGTTTTATGATTGTTTTGTCATAACTTATATTGCGACGAATTTCTATATTTCCTTATGTTACGATTATTTCCACAAGGAGATGATTTAAATGGTTATCAACACCAAAGGAGAAAAAAAAGTTATAGAAATCCCAATTATATCAATTCGCCCATGCAAAAACCAAGCAAGAGTTTATTTTAAGCGTGATGAGATGCAAGAGCTTGCAATAAGTATCAGAGAAAATGGTATTCTTCAACCATTGACTGTTCGCAGAGTTAGCAAGAATGAATACGAGCTTATTGCAGGTGAACGCAGACTTCGTGCAGCATCAATGTGTGGAATGAAATCTGTACCTTGCATAATTGTTAGCTGCGATGAAGGACAAGCTACAGTATTTAGCTTACTGGAAAATCTTCAGCGTGAAAATTTGAATATCTTTGAGGAGGCTGAGGGTATACGCAAACTTATTATTACCTGTGGACTTACTCAAATGGAGGCTGCAAGAAAGCTTGGAAAAAGGCAATCTACGGTTGCAAATAAGTTAAGACTTTTGCGTTTAACAAGAGAAGAGAGGGATTACATAATCCGTTCGGACCTTTCTGAACGCCATGCAAGAGCCCTGATTAAAATTGATGACGAAACTACTCGAAAACTGGCGCTTAGTGAGGTTATTTCAAGCGGTCTTAATGTTAAACAAACGGAAAAGCTTGTAGAAAAGTTACTGAGTAATGTTCCGGCAAAGAAAGCTAAACAAACTACGAAAATTATATATAAAGATATACGGATTTTCGTAAATACGATTTCTAAAGCTATTGATACTATGAAAAGTTCTGGAATAGACGCAATTTCAGAAAAAAATGAAACTGATGATTATATCGAATACTGTGTAAGGATTCCTAAGACAGCAATTCCACAGACAACAACAGAAGCCGATACATCAAATGTGGAAGAAGGTGAGATTATTCCAATTTTGCAAAACGCATAATTACTTAATATCTTTAAGAGAGGTGAGAACCTCTCTTTTTTTATTTATCACTGTTTCATGTGAAACAGTGGAGAATGTTAATTAGAAAAATGTTCCACGTGAAACAATAGGGAGTATTAATCAAGAAATGTTTCATGTGAAACATCTTAGAGGGTGATTTTATGATTAATAGTGGTTATAATGTAGAAAAAGCAATTTATAAGGATAAAATTTGATATTTCCCTTTAATTTTGATTGCGGTTGTGATATAATATTTTTGTTGCGAAAAATGACTGATTTACAGCTTTTTGCAGTGTGATTTATCAAAAATAACTTTCTTATGAGGAAATTTTGATTTGTATAACAATAAAAAGATTGGGCAGTGATATAGATTGGCAAAAATTATAGCAGTTACTAACCAAAAAGGCGGAGTCGGTAAGACTACGACAGCTGTCAACCTTTCGGCTGGTGTTGGACTCCTTGGTAAAAAGGTTCTTTTAGTAGATATAGATCCACAGGGCAATGCAACAAGCGGCGTCGGCATTGATAAAAGAAGCATAAGAAATTCATCTTATGATATTCTTGTAAGTGGAATAAATTCTAAACAGGCGATTATACATACAGAATTCAAGGAACTTGATATTATTCCTGCAAGTATGAATCTTGCTGCGGCAGAGCTTGAGCTTTCAGAGCTTGAGCATAGAGAGGCAAGACTTAAAAATGCTCTTGCACAGCTAAGAGCAGAATATGATTTTATTTTCATAGATTGTCCTCCGTCTCTTGGTCTTGTTACAGCGAATGCACTTTGTGCGGCGGATAGTTTGCTTGTTCCGATTCAACCTGAATATTACGCTCTTGAGGGACTTTCACAGCTTATGAATACAGTTCGCAGAATAAAGCGTTCGTATAATGAAAGACTTGAAATTGAGGGCGTTTTGCTGACAATGTATGACGGCAGACTTAATCTTACTCAACAGGTTGTAGCAGAGGTTAAACGCTATTTTCCGAAAAAGGTTTTCACAAGCGTTATTCCTCGTGGAGTAAGACTTTCAGAGGCACCGAGTTTCGGAAAGCCGATTATGTACTTTGATAAATCTTGCAAAGGCTCGGTAATGTATAATGCCTTGGCAGAGGAAATTATAAGAAACAATTCTTGAGAAAGGAGCTTAGCTTAGATGGCAGGAAAATTAGGCGGTCTTGGAAAAGGACTTGACGCAATATTCATTGAGAACGATACAAATGATAGCAATAGTAATGTTTTTCTTAAAATTTCGGATATAGAGCCAAACAGGGACCAACCTCGGAAGGAATTTAACGAAGAGGCTCTTCGAGAGCTTGCAGACTCTATCGCAACACATGGTGTTCTTCAACCACTTCTTGTCAGACCACTTGCCGGCGGCGGTTATCAGCTCGTTGCAGGTGAACGCCGTTGGAGAGCAAGTCGAATGGCAGGACTTTCAGAAGTACCTGTTGTTATTCGAGAGATGACCGACAGCGAAATGACACAGATTGCACTTATTGAGAATCTTCAGCGTGAAGACTTGAATTCAGTCGAAGAGGCACTCGGTTATAAATCGCTTATGGACACTTATAATCTTACACAGGACGAGGTTGCAAAGGCTGTCGGAAAATCAAGACCGGCTGTTGCAAATGTAATGCGACTTCTGAATCTTCCGGAAGAAATTCAGGATATGCTCAAGGACGGCGAGATCAGCGCAGGTCACGCAAGAGCCTTACTTGGAATCGCTGACAAAGAAACTATGATTAAAATAGCGAAATCTATCGTACCACAGGATTTAACCGTAAGAGATGTAGAGCGTTTGGCGAAGAAACAAAATACAGATAAAAAACCAAAATCTGAAAAGCAATATCTAAAGCGTGCTCCAATATATGATGAGGTTGAGCTTTCACTTAATGAACATCTCAGCCGTAGGGTTAAGGTTATGAATGATAAGGAAAATAACGGCACGCTTGAGATAGAATTTTATAGTGAGGACGATTTGATTCAGCTCGCAAAGCTTCTCGGTGGAGAAGAATAAATATACCTGAAATTTATTTTATATAAATCTATTTAAATCTAAGGAGAATAACAATGATTGATATTAAACTTATCAGAGAAAAAGCAGACGAAGTAAAGGCAAAAATTAAAAAGCGTAATATGGACCTTGATTCCGTAGTTGATAACATTATTGAAATTGATGCTAAACGCAGAGAGGTTATCGGTAAGGTTGAGGCTATGAAGGCTGAACAGAATGCAGCTTCTAAGGAAATTCCTCAAATCAAGAAGGCTGGCGGTGACGCTTCCGAAATTATGGCTAAGATGAAAGAGCTTGTAGCACAAATTAAGGAAGAGGACGCAAAGCTTCAGGAACTCGACCAAAAGCAAAAAGAACTTCTTCTTGGCTTGCCAAACCTTCCTGATGACGATGTTGTTGCAGGTGACAAGGAACAGAATGTACCTGTAAGATATTTCGGCGAAAAGCCAAAGTTTGACTTTGAGGCAAAGAACCATGTTGACCTTTGCGAAAGCCTCGGTATGATTGACTATCAGCGTGGTGCAAAGATTGCTGGTTCAGGCAGCTGGCTCTATCGTGGTTGGGGTTCAAGACTTGAATGGGCATTGCTTAATTTCTTCGTTAATGAGCATATTGCAGATGGTTATGAGTTCATTCTCCCACCACACATGCTCAACTATGAATGTGGCTATGTTGCAGGTCAGTTCCCTAAGTTTACAGATGAGGTTTACTGGATTCAGAACCCAACAAGCAACGATAAGAAGTTTATGCTTCCAACAGCAGAAACCGCTCTCGTAAATCTTCACAGAGATGAGATTATTCCAACAGAGGAACTTCCTAAGAAGTATATCGCTTATACACCTTGCTATCGTAGAGAGGCTGGAAGTTACCGTAGCGAAGAGCGTGGTATGATTCGTGGTCACCAGTTCAACAAGGTTGAAATGGTTCAGTATACAGAGGACGATAAGTCAGATATCGCTTTCGAGGAGCTTGTTGGAAAGGCAGAAAGAATTGTTCAGGAACTTGGTCTTCATTACAGACTCAGCAAGCTTGCTGCCGGTGACTGCTCATTCTCTATGGCAAGAACATACGATATTGAAGTATGGATTCCAAGTATGGAAATTTATAAAGAAGTCAGCTCAGCATCTAATGCAAGAGATTATCAGGCTCGTAGAGGAAATATCAGATATAGAGGTGCAGACAAGAAGGTTCACTTTGCACATACTCTTAACGCATCAGGTCTTGCAACAAGCCGTGTTATCCCTGCAATCGTAGAGCAATATCAGAACGCAGACGGTTCTGTCACAGTTCCAAAAGTTCTCCGTCCTTATATGGGAATAGATGTTATAAAGAAGCCTTGCTAAGTTAATGGCTTTGACCTTAAAAACCACCAAAGGCTCCGCCTTTGGAAACTGCAAGCTTTTGAAAAAGCTTGATTAAGTATCTTTCGGTAGTTTTTTCTACCGCAGCAACAATTTTCCCTAATCAACTACGAGTAAGGCTTGCCGAGCGATTCTGTGTCTTGTCATGTGCGGTCACGCACCGCGTCTTGGGAGCGGCGGCTCGCCGCTTTGAGCAAAACTTTTAACTATTTTACGGGAAAAAGTGTATGTGCGAACACAGTTCGCCCGTATGGTGTAAAATTTTAACGGTTTTGCTTTTGATAGTAGTTTATAATAAAATTTTGAATCCACAACTCTCTATTTGAGTTGTGGATTTTAGTTTATCGACCACAAATGAAAGCCCATTCGGTAGTTTCTTCAATCGCATCAATAAACTTATTATGTGAATGTCGGGGGTTTGCTTGCAAGACCGATTTTGCATCTTGACAGCTGCGGCTCGCCGCCGAACTGCGTTCGCCCGCAAGTTAGTTTTATTGACGATTTTTGCTTCTACAAAAAATGAAGAAGTATGAATTATAATTCCTATAAGGCATAAAAAATAATTCTCGTTGTGATATAATAAATAAATTAACAACCGTTTATATTTACAGATTACTGAGGAGGAATTGTGATGATCGATAAGAGTTTTCAAGAGAAATTTATCAAAGAGGGTCTTACCTTCGATGATGTTTTGCTTATCCCGGGAGAATCAAATGTTGAGCCAAAGGATGTTGACATCAGTACTCACCTCACCAAAAAGGTTAAGCTGAACACACCTATTATTACAGCTGCGATGGATACCGTTACAGAAGCAAGAATGGCGATAGCTATTGCTCGTGAGGGCGGTATCGGCGTTATCCATAAGAATATGCCTATCGAAACACAGGCTGACCAAGTTGACAGAGTTAAAAGGTCAGAAAACGGAGTTATAGTAAATCCGTTCTTCCTTACTCCTGACCACTATGTTTCTGATGCAAACCAGCTTATGGCTAAGTATAAAATTTCAGGTGTACCTATCTGTCGTGATGGTAAGCTTGTCGGCATTATAACTAACCGTGATATGAGATTTATGTCCGACAGCGACTATAATCAGAGAATAGCTGATGTTATGACTCACGAACAGCTTGTAACAGCTCCGGTTGGTACAACGCTTCCGGAAGCACAGGAAATTCTTAGAAAACATAAAATCGAAAAACTCCCTCTCGTTGATGAAAATGGTGCGTTAAAGGGACTCATTACAATTAAAGATATTGAAAAGAGCGTACAGTATCCTAATTCTGCTCGTGACGAGAGCGGTCGTTTGCTTTGTGCAGCGGCTATTGGCGGTACTCCTGATGTTCTTGAGAGAGTTGCAGAGCTTGTTAAGGCTCAGGTTGATGTTCTTGTGCTTGATTCTGCACACGGACACAATAGCAATATCGTTAAATCCGTAGCTAAGGTTAAAAAAGCATTCCCTAATGTTCAGCTTGTTGCCGGTAATATCGCAACTGCTGAGGCTGCAAAGGCTCTTATTGATGCCGGTGCAGACTGCGTTAAGGTTGGTATCGGTCCTGGTTCTATCTGCACAACAAGAGTTGTTGCAGGTATCGGCGTTCCACAGATTACAGCTATCTTTGATGCAGCTAACGAGGCTTCTAAGCAAGGTATTCCTGTTATCGCAGATGGCGGTGTAAAATATTCGGGTGATATTGTTAAGGCTCTTGCTGCTGGTGGCAGCGTTGTTATGATTGGTTCACTCGTTGCAGGTTGTGAAGAATCTCCAGGAGAGAGCGAAATCTACCAAGGCAGACAGTTCAAGGTATATCGTGGAATGGGCAGTCTTGGAGCAATGGGCAGAGGCAGCTCGGACAGATACTTCCAGGCAAGCAATAAGAAATTCGTTCCGGAGGGCGTTGAAGGTCGTGTTCCTTATAAGGGAATGTTGGCAGATACTATTTATCAGCTTATGGGCGGTCTCAGAGCTGGTATGGGATATACAGGCTGTGCTACAATCCAAGAGCTTCACGATAAGGCTAAGTTTGTTAAGATTACAGGTGCAGGTCTTAAAGAAAGCCACCCACACGATATTCAGATTACAAAGGAAGCACCAAACTATTCCTTCCATCAATAATATTATAAACATAGAGGACAAGCCAAATTTATGGCTTGTCCTTTTTGATTAAAGGAAAATATCTAAAAGATACTTAAAAGTTTTGCACAAGGCGGCGAGTCACCGCCCCAAAGACGCGGAATTGCTCGACACTTATAGGAGAAACTTATTGACACGGTCGAAAAAACTACCGCTTAGCTTAAAAACTTACCTAAGACACTTAAAAGTTTTGCACAAGCTTTTTCAAAAGCTTGTGGGTCAAGGGCAACGCCCTTGTCGCTCTCCGCAGAGAGCGACACACCTTTGGGCGAAGCCCAACATTTCTTTTTTTCCAATCGGCGGATTTTATCCGCCGATAAATTCTTCTTGTTTGCAACATTAGTCTCTAAGGGCGGACAAAGTCCGCCCTTTAAAGGCAAGAGATGTTAAGGGCTTTGCCCTTAAAACCCACGAGGGACGCTGTCCCTCGACCCTGCGAGCCTTTGAAAAGGCTCGAGCGAAACTTTTAGTTGTCTTGGGGAAGTTTATTAGTTAATCGGTGGTTTCTTCGACCGCGGCAATAAACTTACCTTGTAAGTGTCGAGTGAGGCTTGCCGAGCGATTCCGCGTCTTGGCAGCGGCGGCACGCCGCCTCGAGCGAAACTTTTA
>NZ_JBKXNW010000001.1:414965-420680 GCF_047012705.1 Pseudoruminococcus sp.
AGTTAATCGGTAGTTTCTTCGACCGCGGCAATAAACTTACCTTGTAAGTGTCGAGCGAGGCTTGCCGAGCGATTACGCGTCTTGTCCAGTGTGGTCACACACCGCGTTTTGTTCAGTGCGGTCACGCACAACTTTTGGGTAAATATATTAAATTTGTCAAAAATAGTTGAGAATTTTTAAAATTTGAATTATAATAATACCATAGAAAGTTTTAATACTTCAATTAGAAAATATTTTAAATTAAGGAGCAATGATATGTCAGAGGTTCAAAAATTTATAAAAAAATACGCTGAAACTAATAAGAAATTTTATATAACAGAAGTTATAGACAGAATTAAAAACCAAGATATGATTTGGGTGGCTTATTCGCCTGTTACTCATAACTATCATATGGATATTTTTGAGGGAAAGACAATTTCATTCATATTTTCGGAGAAAGAATACTATAATGTTTATGAGGAGAAACTTAAAAGCAAAGGAATGACTATTGCCCCTGCTGAGTGTAAGGTTGCAGATAGAACAGAGCTTTTTATGGAACTTTATAGAAGCGGAATAGAGCTTATTGCGATTGATGAGGGTCAGCAATATCTTATAATCAGTCTTTTTGATATAATAAGAAAGCCAGATTTCTCTAATATTCCGGAAGTACAGCGACCTGTGCTTAATCCAAGTCTTGTCGCAGCAGCGGATAATTTCTTTCAGGCACTTGCATTTAAGCGTCCTACAAGAGAACTTGAAGCCAAGATGTTTATGGAGATTTATAAGGCAAGATATTTGATGCCATTTGACCCGACACAACTTAAAGCTAATCCTGAAAATATGGTAGATGGTAAGCTTGTTGTTAAGGATAAGAGTCAATTTAAGATTCCGCTTATTACAAATGCTGATGGAAAGAATTTCTTTGCTTTCTTCACAGATTGGATTGAATTCAGAAAATTTGATAAACAGAAAAAGCTTAGCGGAAATATCATAGGCTTTGAAGACCTGAAGTATTTTAGTAAGCAGGAAAATGGAGTAGTTATAAATCCATTTGGTTTTAATCTTATTCTTGATGAAAATATGATAAATGTTATAGAATCTACGGTTTCAGGCAAGCAAGATGTTAATATTGAGAAGCTTACAGTTGAAAAGGATACGAAGGTTATGCTTGGCGACCCTAAGGAGAAACCAACAGAACTGATTGAGGCTATAAGCAAGTGTTTAGAAAAACATAATGAGGTTAAATCAGCATATCTCAAGCTTATGGTTAAGGATAATGTTGAAAGCTGGTTGCTTGTAATAGATTTTGATGGCGAAAAAAATGCCCTCTTTGGAGATATTGCAAAATCGGCGCTTGCTTATTCAAAGGGCAAAAATATAGACTTTATTAAGCTTGGCTCAGACTTTAGCAAGAATGCTATAAAAAATGCCGAGCCATTCTATAAAGCTGAATAACTTATATCAGGTGATTATATGATTCTATGCTTAACGGAGCGGTTGATTATAAGAGAATATGAGGATAGCGATGCGGACAGTATTGTCCGCATTGTTAATAATGAGGGAATTTATCGCACAACATATGCTATTCCGAGAGATTACAGCAAAAAAAGAGCAAAATGGTGGATAAAATATCTTCGCTCGAATGCAAAAAACAGAACCGGATATGAATTTGGAATGTTTCTCAAGGGGAGCGGAGAATATATTGGCAATATAGGAATAGTTAATATTAGTTCAGCACATAATAGAGGTGATATTACTTATTTTATAAATCCTGAATTATGGGGGCAAGGTTTTGCGACAGAGGGTGGCAGAGCTATGCTGAAGCTTGCTTTTGAGGGACTGAAATTAAATCGTCTTGCCGGCTGCTGTATGAGCTGTAATGGAGCATCAAGGAGAGTTATGGAAAAATTAGGCTTTAAATATGAGGGAACAGCACGAAGTGAGCTTTTAAAAGACGGCGTTTATTATGACATAGACCGTCTTGGAATGTTATCTAAGGACTATTTTCCGTAAGCTGATTTCAACGGGAAAAAGTTGAAAGAAATTGTGTTTTCAACATAGAAATGTTGAAAATGTTGAAAAGCAAATCTTTATTCTATAAGCGAAAAATGTAAAATCTTATAAAATGAGTTTAAAAAAAATTAATAACACAAAATATTGGGGTGAATTTTGGGAATTTTCTGAATTTGAATAAAAAATAATTCAACCGAACGGTGAAGTAATTTTCAACTTTTTCAACAAAAAGCTGTTGAAAAGTTTGTTGAGAACAAAAATAGCGGTTGAAATCATATAAAATCACAGCATTTTAGTGTTAAAACGGGAAAAGCCAAAGTTTTGAACTGATTTTTCAATGAAAAAAAGTCAATAACTCGGTTAAAAGTGTTGAAAACTCAGTTGAAAATGAGGAAAACTTTTTTTGAAACCTTGAATTTTACGGTATTTTTACAGGTGGAAAGATTATCAACAAATATAGTTTGAAATATTGAACTTGCGAAAAAGCAGTGAAAAATATGTCGAATTTCCTGTAAAAAACTAAACAAACTGTGTAGTACTCCTGATGTAGTGTATTTCCGCTTGATTAAACTTGCAAGATATTAAATAATAGATGAAACTTAAACGGCTATTGCTATATATAGCAGATAAGTTGTTAAATTAGAACATAGATTTGTAAATTAAAGAAATAAATCATTACATAACTGAAAAGCTATAATTATTGAATTGGATTTCAAGATTATATGATTTTCGAGGGTAACTAAAGTTGTTGGTAGAAATAGTTATTGTGAAAAGATTCAATATATATAATTTATCATTGAGTATTGTTATATATTTAAAGAGCCATTAAAACGACTTCCAATATAAAAATTTTTAAAGTAGCATATGCTATTAGACTGCATAAATACTGGATTTTTTAGAGACTTTAAAAAAAAATTTAAATTTTTTTAAAAAAACACTTGCATTTTCTGAAACAGCGTGCTATAATAATCAAGCAGTCGAGAGAACGACAGCAAAAAACAAAATAAAGAGTTGGTATTGATGACGCTGAGGGTCCACCCGTTCCCATGCCGAACACGGAAGTTAAGCTCAGTAGTGCCGAAGATACTTGATTGGTGACGATCTGGAAAAATAGGAAGATGCCAACATAAACTGAACAGCTACTACGGTAGCTGTTTTTTCTTTATATAAATTAAGATTGGAGGATAAATAATGAAAAGGATTTTAGCAACATTATTTGCACTTATTATAGTACCACTTTCAATGCAAATATATTATGCAGATGAAAGCTCTCAATCGGAAAGCAGTTTAGAAGAGAATGTAGAATCCACAGAGCAGACTGCTAAGGCAGATGAACCGAAAAGGCTCGTTGCATTGGGTGATAGCATTACTCGTGGCTACGGGCTTGCTGAGGGTGAAAAATCATATGTAGAGATATTAACAGAGGAAGGTAACTTTAAGAGCAATAACTTCGCTGTAAACGGCAGAACATCTACTGTATTGCTTGAAGATTTGCAAAAACCTTCTGAAAAAGAAAAATCTGCACTTCAACAGGCGGACTATATAGTTATGTCAATCGGTGGAAATGATATGTTATACCTTGTTGATAAGCTTGTGAATGGCGCATTGCCTTCGGATAGTGCAGAGAATCCGGCTGAAACTGTAAGGAATCTTATAGATATGGCAGGAAAATTGACGGCTGAAAATATGACCTCCGATATTTCTTACTATAAAAGTACAGTAGAAAAGATTATCAATCTGCTTAGAGAAATGAACCCTAAGGCTGAAATAGTTATGCAGACAGTTTATAATCCATTTAAGCCTATTTTCGTTGTAGCTCCAATTATGTTTGCGGATATGAAAGATGATATAGATGGTGCTTATGATAGTGTAGAAGGTTGCATAAATGGATTTAACACAGCGCTTTTTGAGCTTTCGGAAAAGTATGGATTTAAAATTGCCGATATCAGTAAGGAGTTTAAGGAATCAGATAAAAAATATATAAATATGTCGCTCTCTAACCCTGATATTCACCCAAATGCAGCGGGTCATAGGCGTATAGCGGAGATAATTGAGCAGACGATTGACCCTGATAAAATTATTTTTACTTCTGCAAGTGTTGAGAGCGGAAATGCTGAAAGCAGTAATTCAGGTAAAGTAGAAAATTCGGAAAAACTTTCAACAAATAGTGGGCAATCAGTTGAAAATTCTAAGGCGAACGCTTCTGATAGTGAAGAAATGAGTTATACACAAAGAGTTTTAATATTTGTAGGTGTTATGGCGGTTATTTCGTTTGTAATAACCTATACACGATTAAAACGCAAAAGTAGGAAATAATATAAATAAATCCCATCAGAGCGAATAGAAATGCTCTGGTGGGATTTTTCAGTTAGTTTAAATAGTGTATGAATGCCATTTATCGTCATTAAAGTCATAGCTTTTGTTATCAATTTTCCAGCCGTCCTCGGTAAGCTTTAGAACGAATTTATGTCTTTCATCTACACCTGCGTGAAAAAAGATTTTAATAGTGGCTCTCTTGCTTGATTTCATAATGAATGAAAGCTTACAGCCTTCATTTATATAAGAGTACTGTGCAGTCTGGCCAATACTTCTTGCATAGCCTTTATCAAGTAATTTTTGCGTACAAAATGTTTCTGCGATTTTGCCGTATTTCTGACAATATTCTTTCCAGAGTTCTTCGCTTTGTTGGTTAGCTATATTTTCAGGTATGACAGCTTTAGCTTTGTCTTCATCTATTTTTGTATCTTTGAAATACAGTTCCTCTTCAATATGACAAAGCTTTCTTAAAAACTCAATAAGCTGTGGTACTAATATATCTTTCATAGGAAGATATTTTTCATGAGTGTCTTCTACAATAATCTCAGGTTCGACAGCGTTGGTTTCTGTAAAATTCATATTAATCACTTTTCTCCTTTAAAAAATAACATTAAGTCTACTATATAAACTCTGCACCTTGTTGCCTAAGCTTTTTAAAATATTTTTCTTTGTTTTTATTAAGTATTGTGCTTGTGCCGATAGCATTTGTATTGACGATAACATTATAACCGTTCTTTATTGCACCTAATGCCGTCAATGCAACGCAGCCTCCGCCATCAATACCTATAACTTCAATAGTGTCTACATTTTTATTTCTTAGAAATTCGTTTAGTTTATTATTTGAAAAGGCATCTCCTACATATTTATCAAATATAAGATTAGATACGATATGTAATTCGGAAATTAACTCAGCCCCTTTTGTTCCTTTGTATGCTTTAAAGGGTATAAATTTGTTTATAAAATTATTCTTCATGAAATTTTGTATGTAGATGATTATATTTTCGCCATTATTATCTATTACATTATTTACAGCTGAAATTATTTGCTGCCTGTTGTAATTGAAAAATTTTGAGTGGTCTTTTCCTATGTATACATTTTGCATATCAATCACTAAAAGGGCTTTCATTCTATAATACCTCTGCTTATATAAGTTATATCAATGAACATTTTATCATACACCATACTAAGTTATCAAGAATCATTTTTTGTTTCATGCGGTTTATATGAGAAGTTTGTTTTGTAAAATGAAGTTAAAGAGTAGGGAAAGTTTATCTACATTTAGATGAAACTTATCGAAAAAATCCTATATATAGGAAAGAAAAAGTAAAAGCAAAAAAATCGGTAAAAAATCGAAAAAATTTCGAAAAAAGTGTTGACATTTGGGTTGGGGTATGATATTATAAACAA
>NZ_JBKXNW010000002.1:0-117659 GCF_047012705.1 Pseudoruminococcus sp.
ATGCCCGGTTCTGTTCTCTGTCGCTGTCGGAATACTTGCGGCGGCTGGGGCTTGGAAAAGAGGTCAAAGCGGCGATCAGGGAGCGGGATTACCGCCTGTTTCGGATGCTGAACGGCCTGAAAGCGGAGCTCCCACAGCTTCAGAAAGAGGAAATTCTGAGCAGGCTGGAAGCAGTTTTGAATGAATTAAAGTAAGCGAGAATTACGCCATATGGGGTCCCCGAAAAGTCCTTTGGACTTTTTGGGGAGAGGAGGAACAGCGGAGCGAGTGAGTTTTGCCGCTTGCGGCGAAACGAAGGATACGGAGCTTGTGACGACGAAGCGAGCAGACTGTTTTTACTCCTGTCGGAGCCAAACAGTGTATCTGCTTGCGATGCCTGCGTCATCTTAGCGAGCAGTGCGTTTTTACTCCCGGCAGGGCCGGAGCGCAAAAACACTCGTTAGGGCGTGCCCTAAAACCCCGAAAGAAAAAACTATGAAAGTGAGGACAACACAATGAGAAAATCTGATTTTACTTTACCCACGCTGGACGATCTGTTTTCCACGCAGGCGGAGCGGGACGATGCCAAACTGGAGCGGGTGCGGAATATTCCACTGGCCGAGCTGCACCCGTTCAAGGGTCACCCCTTCAAGGTGCAGAACAACGAGGAGATGCAGCGGATGATCGAGAGCATCCGCAAGGTGGGAGCCATTACCCCGGCACTGGCAAGGCCGCTGCCCGACGGCGGCTATGAATTGATCTCTGGTCACCGGAGACTGGCGGCGTGTCAGGTGCTGGGCGTCGAGACGATGCCCGTCATCGTCCGGGAGCTGTCCGACGATGAAGCGGTGATCGCAATGGTGGACGCCAACTTGCAGCGAGAGACCATCCTGCCCAGCGAAAAGGCGTTCGCCTACAAGATGAAGCTGGATGCCATCAAGCATCAGGGCATCGCTTCTGTGCAAGTTGCAGAGAAGTTGCTTAGCGTAGAAAAAGTGGCAGACGATGCAGGTGAGAGTAAAGACCAAGTGCGAAGATATATCCGCCTGACCTACCTGATTCCCGAGCTGCTTTCGATGGTGGACGACGGCAAGATCGCCTTCAATCCGGCGGTGGAGCTTTCCTACTTAGACTCGTATCAGCAGCGAGCGGTGCTGGACGCGATGGCGCTAAACGACTGCACCCCGTCCCACGCCCAGAGCATCCGCCTGAAAAAGCTGGCGCAGGAGGGCGTACTGGATGACCAGACGATCTACGCCGTGCTAGCGGAGACGAAGCCCAACCAGCAAGAGCAGCTGAAATTCAAGCGGGAGGAACTGCGGAAATACTTCCCCTCCGGCTACACCGAGGAGCAGATGCGCCGGGACATCATCAAGGGACTGGAACTGTTGAAGCGGCAGAGAGAACGGAACCGGGATGCCCGCTGATTCGTATTGATGCGGCTGTGATCAAACAAATCGCAGAATAGAGAGAACCCCAAACCGATGGTATACTAATGCTGTCGGTTTGGAGTTCTGTTCTGCAAATAGAAAGACAGGAGGAAAACAAAATGGTAGCAGGACATCTGACTTTGAAAAACGGCAAGTATTATGCCGTGCTGAACTACAAAAACGCCGGAGGGCAGCGAAAAACGAAATGGATCTCGCTGGGACTTCCCGAAAAGGGAAATAAGCGCAAGGCGGAGGCAGAGCTGGCAAGGCTCCGTGCAGAGTTTGAGCCGCCCAAAGAGGCGGGCGACCTGAGCAGCGATATGCTGTTCGCCGATTATCTGCTGGAGTGGCTGGAGATCGCCAAGGGACGGCTGGCCCACGCAACCTACGGTGCTTATCAAGGACTGCTGAAAAGCACCATCGTCCCTTATTTCCGCAAAAAGAAGTTGACGCTGCGGGAGCTGGAAGCCCGGCACTTGCAGATGTTTTATTCCGAAATGCTCAGGCGGGTCACGCCTAACACCGTCATCCACTATCACGCCGTCATTCACTCGGCGCTGAAGTATGCGGTCAAGACCGATATGCTGATCCAGAATGTAGCGGACAAGGTGGACCGGCCCAGAAAGAACAGCTTTCAGCCGGTCTTTCTTTCGGCGGATGAAATGCAGAAGATGTTTGAGGCTCTGCAGGGCACTAAACTGGAGCTGCCGGTGCTGGTAGCCGCTTTTTACGGCCTTCGCCGTGGCGAGGTGGTAGGGCTGAAATGGGATGCCATCGACTTTGAGCGTGGAACGATTTCGGTCATACGAACCGTTACGACGATTACTGTTGATGGCAAGCAGACGGAAATTGAACAGCAGTCTGCCAAGACCAAGTCCAGTCTGCGTACCCTGCCGCTGATCGGCAGCTTCCGGGAATACTTTTTGCAGGTGAAAGAGGCGCAGGAGCTGAACAAGCAAGTCTGCGGCAACTGCTACAACTATGAATACGATGGCTTCGTGTTCGTGGACGAGCTGGGGGAGCGGATGCGGGTGGAGTACCTGACCAACGCATTCCCGAAATTTCTGGAGAGCCACGGCCTGCGGCGGATGCGCTTTCACGATCTGCGTCACAGCTGCGCCAGTTTGCTGCTGGCCAACGGCGTACCCCTCAAGCACATTCAGGAGTGGCTGGGTCACAGCGACTTTACCACCACGGCGAACATCTACGCTCACTTGGACTACAAGTCCAAGATCACCTCGGCGCAGGCGATGGAGACAGGGTTTGCCCTGCCGGAGGGCGGGAGCTTTGAAAGCAAATGGAAAGTCACCGAAAGTGCAAATTGATGGAATTTGGGCATAAAAATGCCGGAGCAAAGCGAACTTTGCTCCGGCGATGTGGCGGAGAGTTAGGGATTCGAACCCTAGGTTCCTTTTGGGAACACGACATTTCGAGTGTCGCACCTTCGACCTCTCGGACAACTCTCCGTATCTATTTCTATCCGTGTTTTCTTCCAAAAAATTGCTCAAAAATTCGTTGGGGAGAAAACAGGAGAGAAAGCAAAAAATATTCGATTTTGAGATTTTCTGTGTTGAGGAGCATCAAGGACAATCGGGGGGACGAAAATCACAGGTCCTGCCGAAATTTCGAGTGCGCCCCGTTATGACCACTTCGATACGTCTCCGTATATGTTAACTCGGAAAACCGAGATTAACGCAAGTATTCAGTTGTATTAGAATTACTGTTAGAACTCAAGGTGTGCCGGTGACGGGAAAGTGCCCGAAACACGCACGGTTAAAGGCTTTTTGGAAGTCGGACTTCCGTTTGCCGCGGAGGATTTCGAGTCGAGCTCATTATGACCACTTCGATAACTCTCCAGACTATTTAAAGTACTATAATATTATATCTTCAAGAAATAAGAATGTCAAGAAAAATATTTAAAAGGATACGCAAATCAAACCTCAGTATAATTATTTAAGATAAGCTTGTTTGAAAGTGAAAATATTCGAGAACAATGTATAAATATTTAATATCTGAATTCTTGGCTTTGAATATATTGGTTAAATGAAAATTCACAAAATTAATTTTAATAAACTATAGAAAGTTTTAAGAAGTTATTATGTAGGAAGCTTTTTTGATATGAAATTATATTTTTATAAGCATAAATAATGTACCTAAAACTATTAAAAGAAGTCCTAAAGCAGCTTTTTTAGATAGGCGTTCTTTGAATATAATAAATGAAAATCCTATAGAAACTAAAATGCTCAATTTATCAATAGGAACTACTACGCTTGTTAAACCGTCTTGTAATGCTTTGTAATAACAAAGCCAAGATGCACCTGTAGCAAGCCCATAAAGACAAATAAAAATAAGTTCATTCTTAGGAATATCATGAAGCTTATGTTGTTTATTTTTAATAAATACAATTCCCCACGCCATTATTAGTACTATACCGGTACGAATTGCCGTACCAAGATTAGATTCTACACCATCAATACCAATTTTACCGAGAATACCAGTTAAGCTTGCAAATATTGCTGATAAAACAGCATAGAATATCCAGCCTTTTTTACTAGATTTTTCTTGTGATACTTCTTTTTTCTCAATCATCAAAAATGTACCGATAGAAATTGAAATTATAGCAAAGATTTTAATCCATGTGATTTTTTCTCCAAGAAGAATAAATGATAAAAGAATGGTTAGTATTGTGCTTGATTTATCAATAGGAACAACCTTATTTACATTGCCAAGTTGCAATGCTTTAAAATAACATAACCAAGACACTCCGGTTGCTAAACCGGATAGAATTAGGAATATCCATGTTTTTATATCCAATGTTGTAATTGTAGATATAGAACCTGCTATAAAAACCATCAACCAAGAAAAATTAATACAATGATTGTACGAATTGCAGTTGCTATATCCGAATCGGTTTTTCTGATTCCACACTTTGCAAGAATTGATGTTATACCTGCAAAAAATGCTGAACCAAATGCAAAAAGTATCCACATAAAAATCACCTTTGGTTTTATTTAAATAATATAAGATGCTATATTAAATAGAATTACTATTTATATAGTGCCATTTTTAAAGTTTCAATAATAAATATAGGGGTAAATGATAAATCTTCTTACCTTATATTAGCACAAGACAAGCAATCAGGCAAATTTGAAAATTTAATTTAGTTCCGTAATTTATTATATATCAATAACTTTAATATAAATCATTTATTATATTTGTGAAAATATGAAAGTAGAAATTATTTTTAATAAATAATTTTTGATTTCTATAAATATCAATTAAATTCTGATATTGTGTTCATTTTATAAATATGATATAATCAATTAAGAAAAGAGGAAGCTTATGGGAAGAAATACAAGTAATGTATATAAAGCCTCAATCAATATATTAGGTAGCTGTATAATAAGAGATTCATTTTTTACACAAGAAAATGATGGTGGATATAGAATTTTTAAGTATGTGAATTTGTTTTCGCCCTTATCTGTATGTGAAGAAGCTATCCCTGTAGATGTGGATAAATATGAAAGCTCTGATTTTTCAAATTATATTTATAATTATAGAAAAAGATGTATTTTTCTTGATTTTACAAGAGATAGTGTTAATTATATAAAAAGTAAAAAAACCGATTGGTTAATAATTGATTGTGCGTTACTTCGCAGAAATTTATATCAAATTGGCGAAAAGAAACTGACTTGTTTACTTGAAGCTGAGGATTTTATTGAGTTTATAAGTAAAAATAAGATTATTCCTAAAATTACAGGCACGCTATGTATAGATGATATGTCTGATGAGGAACTAAAAAGACGATTACAATTTTATGTAGATGAAATATTATCAATATATCCGGTAGAAAAAATTGTTTTGGTAGAAAATAAAAATGCGGAATTATTATATGATGGAGATAAAGAAATAGACATTTTTTTATATAGAAAAGATATTCTTTTAGAGAATAAAAGAATGCTTAGATGCTTTAATATATTGAAAGATATGTTAAATGGCTGTCATATAATTCCGGTACCCGATAATTTGATGGCAGATAGTAAGCATAGATTAGGTAAAGCTCCTGTGCATTATACCCAAGAATATTACGATTACATTTTTAAGGCATTTGAATGTATTCAAGAAAAGTACCCAAAAGAAAAAGAAGAGAATATTATAAATCAACTCTGTAATGATTGTAACACTTTATATATGACGAAATATTATTCTCTTATCAAAAATTCATATATTGATTTAAAGTTTAAATATAGCCATAGTAAGCTTAGAAATCTTTATACGAGTTTTAGAGATTTATATATTAAGTATGGTATGAAAAAGAATAAACGATATTAAGTAAATTTATATAGTTTAAAAATCGCCGCTATGGCGATTTTTAAACGAAAAGTGGTTAGAAAAAACTAACTATATAGTTAGTACATTTAAAATATAAAATTTTAAAAAGGATTTTGGAGGAAAAATTATGGAAGAATTTAAAAAACAAATTAGTCAGTTTCGTAAAACGCATCATTACCGAACCAAGATTGTAGATGGTGCGACTTTTAATTATTTGCTTTGCGGAAAGGGCAAGAAAACGATTATGTTTTTAGTAGGCGGTATGGGAGTATCGGAGCTTTGGATGCCATATATTAAATTGCTTGAGAATGATTACCAAATACTTACTTTTGATTATCCGTTTGAATTAAAAGATAATGTTAGTCTTGCAGAAGGAATATCAAAATTACTCAAGGCGCTCGATATTCCAAAGGTTGCAATTTTTGGTGCATCTTATGGAGGATATTTAGGACAAATTTTTGCAGCTGCATATCCTGAACAGACAGAAGCACTTTGCCTATCATCTACTGCTGCATTTACTAAGCAGACAATGGACAGCCTTGCGGCAGGCTTTGGCAAAAAAATCAAACCTATGTTGTGGATGATAAGGCACTTGCCATATAGTTTAATCAAAAAAGTTGAAAAACGCTCCTGTATGCAGAAGCTTGATAACGCAACTCCAGAAGAAACTGGACCATAGTCAATAAAGTAGACAAGTAAAAGAGCAAATTTTACAAAAAATTCATTTCTGCCTGATCAGGAGAGAGGCCGTTATTGTGAGAATGAGGTCTGAAAGAATTGTAGAAACCGTGGATATACTGAAAAATGCTCAGTTTGAGTTCATCAAAGGAAGAGTAAGTTCTGCGGTTGGTTTCTTCTTTTTTCAAGTATTTGAAAAAGCACTCCATTACAGCATTATCATAAGGATGCCCTTTTGCGGAAAATGACTGAACAATATTTAGCTCGTCCAAATGTTTCCTGAAAGCTTCTGCTGTAAACTGACAACCTCTGTCACTGTGAAAGAGTAGGCTGCCTGAAATATTACGGTTGGCGACAGCTGAATCAAGTGTTTCAATTGCAAGCTTTGTGTTGAGATGTGGAGATAACTTATATGCGATAGCCTTTCTTGAAAACAGATCAAGTATTACACAAAGGTAATAAAATCTTCCCGCGGCACGAAGATATGTAAAATCACATACCCATACTTTATTAGGTTGGGACGGATTAAAACGCTGTTTCAATATGTTTGGGCAATGCTCATTCGAAGCTGTTTTGTGTTTTGGATAGGACGGCTTGATTGTACTCATTTTTGGCAGATTCATACCTTTCATAAGGCGATAAACCCTTTGCGTACTTATATTTATGCGATATTCACCGGCAAGGCAATTTTTTATCTTGTAAGCTCCGAAGCGTTTTTTTGACCTTGCATAAAGCTCGGCAATACAACTTCGAATCCTACGGTTTTCAAGCTCTCTTTCGGAGGGCTTGTGATGAAGAAATTTGTAATATGTGCTTCGGTTGACACAAAGAACGCGGCAAAGCGTTGTAACAGCGTGTTCCGATGACAGCAGCTTTACGGCATTCAGTCTTTGCCTGAGTTTGGCGTGAATATCGCAATGGCTTTTTTTAGTATTAGATTTTCCTCCTCAAGTTGGGCATTGCGTTTTTGAAGCTCCTTTATTTGTTTGGCTGTAAAAACTGTTTCATCATCAATTTTTACTTCTGAGTACTGCTTTATCCAATTGGATAAAGCACTGTGAGAAATTCCATATTCCTTGTGTATTTCAGAATATGTTTTTCCCGAATGGTACAGATTGACTATTGTTTGCTTATATTCCTGGGTGTATTTCGGATTTTTTGAAGACATTTTTTATTCCTCCTTTTTCTGTCTTCTATTTTATCATACTTGTCCACTTTTTTATTATATATCCATACCCTCTTTGCTGGACAAAACCAGTAAGGAGGGTTATTTTTATGCGTTATAGTTATGAGTACAAAAGAAATGCCGTAGAATTATATCGACAGGGTCAATGGCCTGATACACCAGATGGTCTAAGCACTAAGGCGTTTCATATAACAGTTCGTAAATGGGTTAGAATTGAGGATGCATGTGGTCCTGATGCATTAAGACACAAAGGGAATAACAAAGAATGGACTCCAGAGGAACGTTATGCCTTAGTTGCACGTGTTTTGGCTGGTGAATCTAACAAATCTGTTGCATTTTCTGCAGGAATAGGTGATGGTCTATTATATCAATGGGTTCACAAATATATGATTTTGGGATATAATGGTCTTGTAAATTGTAAGAAAGGTCGTCCCAAAAAGAATCTAGATATGAAGAAGATTAATTACAATAAGCCAAGGAAGTTAGAAGAATCAGAATATGAAGAATTAGTTAGACTTCGTGCCGAAAATGAATATATCAAGACAGAGATTGAAGTAATAAAAAAAGAGATCGCCTTGAGAGAAAAAAAGGAAGCTGCGCATCTCAAGGCGAAAAAGCGGCAATAATCAAAGAACTCAGAGAAAAAGGATATCAATTAAAGTATCTTCTTAAAGCTATGCAAATGGCTAAATCCACTTACTACTTTGAGCTTAGCAAAGAAGATGTTATTGCTGTAAAAAATGCGGATTTGGTTAAAGAAATCGAAATTATCTTTGAACAAAACAAATGCAGATATGGCGTTAGACGTGTCTACAGAGAACTACGTAATAGAGGCTATGAGGTGAATCACAAACGAGTACAGCGCATTATGCACGAAACTAGAATGATAGGCAAGCGTCCAAAGGAGAAATATCATTCTTACAAAGGTGAAATTGGAAGAATTGCTAGCAACATAATAGATAGAAATTTTACTGCCGATAAACCACTTCAAAAGTGGACAACCGATATATCTCAGTTCAATTTTTCTTGGGGTAAATGTTATTTGTCTCCAATACTTGATATGGCAACAAATGAAATAATATCTTATGACATCTCATTAAGCCCCAATATGGAACAAATAAAAAGAATGCTTGATCAAGCATTTAGAAGTTTCCCAAATGTAACTGGATTGATTTTTCATTCAGATCAAGGATGGCAATACCAGCACACTTACTATCAGAATTGTTTAAAAGAACATGGCATTATCCAGAGTATGTCACGAAAGGGCAATTGCTACGATAACTGTATTATGGAAACATTCTTTGGTAGGATGAAGAATGAAATGTATTATGGGTACGAAAATGCTTATAAAACATTTGATGAGTTTGCAAAAGCTGTCAAAGAATATATAGATTATTACAACAATAAAAGAATTCAGGCAAAAACAAAATGGATGCCTCCTGTACAATACAGGAAGACATCCATGTGTTCAGCTTAATTTATAAATATGTGTCCAGAATTCTGGGTACATATCACACTTTCGTGTGGGTACAGCTCTTTTTGTTTGCCCTGAAAACATTATTTTTTATTTTTGCATAATAAATCGTGTAAAAAGCGTGTACAAACAAAAATAAACTCGCACAAACGGCTTGTTTATGCGAGTTTATTACAGTATGGTCGAGGTGACTGGATTCGAACCAGCGGCCTCTGCGTCCCGAACACAGCGCTCCACCAAGCTGAGCTACACCTCGTTTAAGAAACCTCGCTCAAAGAGCGAGGTTTTAGTTGGCTGCGGAACTAGGATTCGAACCCAGACAAACAGAGTCAGAGTCTGCTGTGCTACCTTTACACAATTCCGCAAAACTGATTTATTGCCGTTTGTTGATTGACAACATAGACTATTATACTCTAAATTTCTGAAATGTCAATAGCTTTTTTGAAAAAAATTTAAAAAACTCCATAAATTTGAAAATTATAAACAAGCTGTAAAATAAATAGTCTTTATATTGCTATAAATTAAAAATTTTGTTATAATTAAATGGAAATTTTTAATAGAAATAAAGTATCATATGTCTTTAATCTATATAAAAGCCTCAATTACTTGGTGGTGATTTTTTGGAACAGGAAAATAAAAAGAAAAATGTCCATGAAGGGCATAGAGAAAGAATGAGGAATAAATATGTCAATAAGGGCATAGATGTATTTGAGCAGCACGAAATATTAGAAATGCTTTTGTTTTATGCTGTACCAAGAAAGAATACGAATGATATTGCTCATAGACTTTTAGAGGCTTGCGGTTCGCTTTCTGCTGTTTTTGACGCACCGATAGATATTTTAATGCAGCAGGGACTTTCTTATAATGCGGCCGTTCTTTTGCATATGATACCTGACCTTTCGAGAGCATATCAAAGCGATAAATTTGATAACGAGGAAAAGATTATTACAGATGAAAACATAGGTAAAAAGATGGTTCATCTATTTGCAGGAAAAAATGAAGAATGTGTATATGCGTTTTTTCTTGATGCTAAGGGAAAAGAAAAATATTCAGGTATAATTTCTAAGGGCGATGCAAGCTCTGCACCTATGTTTTCAAAGGATATAGTCGGTATAGCGGCAAGGTGCAAAGCTGTTACAGTTATAATTGCACATAATCATCCAAGTGGAATAGCTTTTCCGTCGAGGGCAGATTTAGAGGCAACTGCCGATATAGCCGATGCCTTAGACGCCATAGGGGTACATCTTGCTGACCATATTATTGTTGCTGATAGAGATTATATCTCACTTTCATCAACGCCGCCATTTTCGAGAATGTTTGATTATGACAGCGATTGATTTATTACCAAAATGTAAGAGTTTATTAATTGACAATAAATATTTGGATTGATATAATTCTAAATGTAGCTGTTTGTATATAACTATATCAATAATATTTAAAATTAAAAATGAGAGGTGTAGCTTATGAGCGAAGAACAAGCTCGGCAGCGTATAAAGGCTGACCCTAAGATTGGCTTAACCGGGGAACAGGTTAAGCGGCAGATAGAACTTGATTTAGTTAATCATAATGCAGATGTTCCTACGAAAAGTATAAAGAGAATTATTCTTGATAATACTCTTACGCTTTTTAATATAATTAATATTGTTCTCGGTATAGCGGTTTTTCTTGTTGGTTCTTATAAAAATATGCTTTTCCTTGGTGTTATGTTCTGTAATATAGCAATAGGAATTTTTCAGGAAATTCGTGCGAAGAGAACGATTGATAAGCTTTCTATTATTTCGTCTGTAAAGGTTAAGGTTATCAGAGATGGAAAAATACAGGAAATCGGAGTAAATGATATTGTACTTGATGACATTTTAGAGCTTTCTAATGGTAATCAGATTCCGTCAGACTGTATATTGATTTCAGGTGGTTGTGATGTTAATGAATCACTTCTTACAGGTGAATCAGATTCTATACATAAACAAAAAGGCGATAAATTGCTTTCGGGAAGCTTTATAGTAAGTGGCAGCTGTCGTGCGAGAGTAGAATGTGTAGGTAAAGACAATTATGCTTCATCTATTTCGGCACAGACAAAGTATATTAAGAAAATCAATTCAGAAATTATGGATACTCTAAAGAAGATTATAAAAATAGTAACCTTCTTTATAGTACCTATTGGAGCAGGTCTTGCAATTCATCAATATAGTCTTCATGGAAATATTAAAGAAACAGTTCTTTCAACTGTAACACAGCTTATAGGAATGATTCCGGAAGGACTTGTTCTTTTGACAAGTACAGTTCTTGCTGTAAGCGTCATAAGGCTTTCAAAACATAAGGTTCTCGTACAGGAGCTTTACTGTATAGAAACCCTCGCAAGAGTAGATGTGCTATGTCTTGATAAGACGGGTACTATTACAGAGGGCTGTATGGAACTTGTTGATGTTATTCCTTATGGTAATAACAAAAGCGAACAGATTGAAAAAGCCCTTACGGCATTAACTTCAGCACTTGATGATAATAATGCTACCTTTGCCGCAATCAGAGAAAAATTTCCTAATGATACCGATTGGGTAGGGAATAACATTATGCCATTCTCATCTGAAAAGAAATGGTCTGGTGCTAATTTTGAGAAAGAAGGTACTTATGTAATCGGTGCGGCTGAATTTATTCTAAAGGATAAAATTCCTCATGAACTTTCAGAACTTTTAGCGAAATATTCAAAGGGTTATCGTTCGCTTATAATAGTTCATTCAAAGAATGACTTTAATGATAGAGATTTACCAGATGATTTGGAAATTTGTGGCTTGTTGCTTCTTGTCGATAAAATTCGTGCAGAAGCTCCGCAAACTTTGCAATATTTTGATGAACAGGGTGTTGAGATTAAGGTTATTTCAGGCGATAATGTTCTCACTGTTTCTGATGTCGCAAGAAGAGCGGGAGTTAAAAACTACGATAAGTATGTTGATGCAACAACTCTCAAAACTGACGAAGATATAGAAAAAGCGATACTTGAAAATACCGTATTCGGCAGAGTAACACCGGCACAAAAGAAAAAGTTCGTACAAGCGCTTCAAGCTAATGGACATACAGTAGCTATGACAGGTGATGGCGTTAATGATGTTCTTGCACTTAAAGAGGCCGATTGCAGTGTTGCTATGGCTTCAGGAAGTGATGCTGCAAGAAATGTATCGCAGCTTGTGTTGCTAAATTCTAATTTCGCATCTATGCCAAAGGTTGTTGCAGAGGGCAGACGAACTATAAATAATATAGAGCGTTCAGCATCGTTATTCTTGGTTAAGACAATCTATATGACGGTTCTTGCTATAATCTTCCTTTTCGTAAATACTGCCGCACCATTTGAACCAATTCAAATGACGCTTGTTAATGCATTTACAATAGGTATTCCGTCTTTTATACTTGCACTTGAGCCAAATAAAAACAGAATTAAAGGTTCATTCTTTAATAATATTGTTAAAAGTTCATTGCCTGGAGGACTTGCGTCGGTTGTAAGCGTTATGCTTGTAATTATTTCTGAAAGTATACTTAAAATTTCTCATGAGCAATATGTAACGCTTGCAGTAGCAGTGGTTTCCGTTATGGGAATAATAGTTCTCTTTGAAAAATGCTTGCCGTTTAATAAGCTTAGAATTGCACTTTTTGTAACGATGATAGCAGGCTTGGCAATAGGTATTTTATGCTTTAGAAATCTATTCTCGCTTACATTATTTACTGGTAAAATGACAATAAACTTAGTTGTAATATTTGCAATTTGCGTCTTGATTTTCTGGTTATTCAGAAAGATTACAATGCATATAGTGAATAAAATAGAAAATAAGCAAAGGATAAAAAGATAATTATTAATTTGAATTTAAAATAAGATATTATATAAAAGCACTTGATTCCATTTTTATTGGGATTGAGTGCTTTTTATTTTGAAATTTTTATAAATCCAAATGAATAGAAGAAAGGTCTGTCTGCATATAAATAATTTGTTGATATATCAATCTTCCTTAAAGAGGTCAAGTACATTTTTAATGTTATAGTAGGAGGAAAATGAAATGACAGAGAAAGAACTCAGAAGACTGAATCGCAGAGAACTTCTTGAAATGCTTATTATGCAAGAAAAAAAGTTGGAACGGCTTCAGAAAAAGCTTGATGAAGCTGAGGCGGATCTTAGTGAAAGGCGTATAGCTATTAAGGAATCAGGCTCTATTGCAGAAGCAGCCTTAAAGTTGAATGGTGTTTTTATTGCGGCACAAAAGGCGGCTGAACAATATATAGATAATATTAAAATGCTTAATTCCGTAGCAGAAAAGCCGATTGATGAAGTAATAGCCGACAACAGCGTTGAATTTAAACTATCGAAAGGAAAAGAAAATGAAAAGTCGTAGTAAACATCTATATAAAGAAATTCCGACCTTAGAACAGCTTGAAAAGGAATTACACAGAGAAAAGTATAAATCGAAGTATAGGAAGATTTTGCGAAGTACATTTTTTGCACTTGTAATTGTATCTGCTTTCAGTGTGTTAGTAGCAACTTTATTTTTGCCTGTATTGCAGATTTATGGAAACTCAATGTCACCGACCTTTTCGGAAGGGGATATAGTAGTTTCTGTTAAGGACGGAAATTATAATACAGGAGATATAATTGCATTCTACTATAATAACCATATACTTGTTAAGCGAATAGTCGCAGGTTCTATGCAATGGGTAAATATAGATGATAAGGGAAATGTTTATGTTGATGATAAGCTTTTAGACGAACCGTATGTAACTGAAAAATCCTATGGCGAAAATGACATAAAATATCCCTATCAAGTACCAGAAAATTCGTTTTTTGTAATGGGTGATCATAGAAAAACAAGCATAGATTCCAGAAAATCGGTGGTCGGCTGTGTAAATAGGGAAGAAATAGTCGGAAAAATAATTTTCAGAGTTTATAAACAAAAAACATAATTGGTAGTTACTTCAGTAGCATTTTTTAATGCAAGAATATCCATTGTATTTACGAACTAAAGCAATGGAAATACCCCACGATAAGAGAGGCATAAGTTATGAGAAATGAATTTCAGTTTGAGCTTGAAAAACTGAACCTTAGACATAGGCGAAAGCGTGTGTGGTATCGTATCATTTCAGTGCTGTGTAGTATAGCAGTATTTGTGACAACATATGCGTTGATATTGCCTGCAATTACCTTAGAGGCTTCATCAGATTCTTTTATCATAGAAGAAAAACTGCCACAAATATATGAACTTTCAGACGGAAAACTTAAAGAGTGTCAAGAATTAAGCAAAAAAAGCTCAATCAATATAGAGTCTTTTATCGGCAGAACAATTTATCTAAGGTCAACGCAAGAAACACAAAATATATATTTCAGTGGTAATACAAGCTCGTTTAAAGTTAACAATAGCGATTACATAAATTTTGATAGTGATATCGGCTTATTGACAATTCAAAAAGATATTCCTAAGGGTACAACAGTTATTTTAGGTTCAGAATTATCAGAAAAAAGCATAAATATAAAAATAATTAATGAGTGCAACATAAGCTTTGATACTAATGGTGGAAACGGAGTATTTGAAAAAATAACAGGTTCAAGCGATGAGATATATACTCTGCCGAAAGAAGAACCTATATTAAAAGATAAATGCTTTATAGGCTGGAAAGCATCTGACGGAACGATATACAAATCAGCAGGTGCCTATAAGCTTACAGAAGATGCCGCTCTCATAGCACAATGGAAAGATATAGATTATGGCGCATATGAAAGTACCTATCAAAAAGTGCTTGAAGCCTCTACACTCGATGAATTGTGGTCTATACTTGGTGATAGCGAGTTTGAGGATTTTTGGATAAGTCTTAATGAAAACGAGCAATCAACCTTTGAGAAAAAGTATCAGAAACTTTTAAACGATACTGCTTCACAGCAAGAATTGAACGCAAATTCAGAAACACTTTCTGTAAGCGTTTCTGGTAAGCTTCCAAAGGATAGCATTCTCAAGCTAAATAATGTATCTGAAAAAATGTCCGATTACATCAAGGAAAATCTTCAAGGATTGGAAGATGAACTTCCTTTTGAGGTTAAGCTTGATACATTGGATATTTCAGTAGTGGATAAGTATGGTCATAAATTTACTCCAAGCGAACCGCTTAAAATGAATATTAAAAAGCTTAATGGCAGTTACGATTCTGAAAAATATGATTTATTTGTTGCTCATCTTATGGACGATACTTTGGCAATAGATAAGGCGATAGATTCCGACACACTTCAATTTGCCGAGCTTTCTGAAGAAAGCTTGCCATTATTTAAAGATGAGCTTAATGCAGTTCCTTCATCAGCAGAAAAATCAGATGATAGCATTGCATATACCGAACATAAAGCAGAATCAAATCAAGATGGAAGTATTACCATTCCTGTTGAAAGCTTTTCTATATATCAGGTGGCTTCTGTAAATGTCACCACAGGAACTTATATCAGAGCAAATTCAACTATAGAAATGAATGTCGGCGAAAGCAGAGTTTTCTATGAAAATACCAATGAAGCTCACGCCACTTGGACTGTTACCGACCCGACAGACGCTGTTCTCTGGAATTTGCACGACCCCGGCAAACAAATAGAAAACGAAAAATGGATGCAAAAATATGTATGGATAAAGATTACAGCACAGCACCCGGCAGATAAGATTACAGTAACGGCTAAATACGGAAATAGCAATAAGAGTGAGAAATTTTATATATCAATACCGGAACCAAATTTCTATATTCAAAATTCTATACCTAAAGACGGCAATATTTCCGTACATTCAGATATTCAAAATGTTGTTTCATACAAATGGAGTAAAGAATCCGGAAAGATTGTTGATGAGGCGCTATATCCGAATGACACTTCTCGTATAAATGTTACTATTGATATAGAATTGACATATAGCGGAACACTTATGGCAAATGCTGATATTGGCGTTGAAGATGTAGAGAAAAACACAAATACAGCTGAACTTCAATGGATAACTGACAAGGGCGAATATAACGACGAAGAAAAGACAGTTGTTACTTATACATTTGGTCTTGGTATATTAAAATATGTTGCAAATACAGAAGAGCGTACACCGCTTGCAGGTGCAAAATTCCAGCTTAAAGATTCAAACGGAAATGTTATCACACTTTTGAAGTCCAAGAGTATGAACGATGTTTATTATATCAATAATGCTACAACACAAGCTTATGCAGATTGTGTATATACAGATACGACAAGTGTATTAAATGAAGTTATAACTCCTGCTGATGGTGAAATCCTTATAATCGGTCTTAAAGACGGAGGTTATCAGTTCGTTGAAACAGCTGCACCGGCAGGCTATAACCAGCTTAAAGACCCTGTTAATGTAACAGTAAGCAAAGATACTTCTGATGCTACTATTGATGATATAAACTGCGTAATAACTCCATTAGCTAACTCAAAGGGTACACTTCTTCCTGAAACAGGTGGGGTAGGTACAATAATCTTTATATCACTTGGTGCGTTGATTGCTGTGGGTGCTGGTTTATTCCTTGTAACAAATAAGAGAATGAGCAAAGAAGATATTTAAAGCTATATAAAGTATTTCTCCGAGGGAGAGCGAAACTCCGCTCTTCCTCGATTTTTATGCGGTGGCGTGCCGCCACTGTCAAGACACGGAATCGCATCAGATGACTATCTGCGACAAGTCTCGCTCGTAATATATTAGGGAAGATTGTTGCCGCGGTCGAGGAAATTCTCAATTAACTACTGTACTTTCCTAAGACAGCTAAAAGTTTTGCTCAAGCTTTTTCAAAAGCTTGCAGTTTCCAAAGGCAGAGCCTTTGGTCGCCGTCCGCAGACGGCGAAACTCTCTATACTTCTTTAAGCGCAGGAGGGTAGAAAAACATTCCGGTGGAATGTTTTTCGTAGGGAACCCTCGCAGGGGGTTCACTGAAAGATAATGTTGCTAAAACCTTGAACTTGATAGCTTTTCAAAGCTACTATCGAACCCTAAATAAAATGATAAGCATGGGAAGATAGCTATGAATAAAAGAAAAATTATAAGCCTTATATTACTTGGCATATTTTTTATAGGCTTGTCGATATTGCTATATCCATCAGTGAGCAATTATTGGAATATGAAAAGACAATCGAGAGCCGTAGAGGACTATAATGACTATGTAAAAAATATTAAGCCTGAAGATTATAGCAAGATATTTGAACAGGCGGAAAATTATAATAAAAGTCTTGCTGATTTAGATTCTCCGCTTACGGAATATACAAAGCTTAAAAATTACGAAGATACTTTGAATATCAATGATAATGGTATGATAGGGTATATTTCTATTGATAAGCTCAGAGTGGAACTTCCTATTTATCATGGTACAAGTGATACAGTTCTTAGCTCTGCTTGCGGACATCTTGAAGGTTCAAGTTTTCCTATCGGAGGAGAAGGCACACATTCGGTTTTATCTGCACATAGAGGACTTCCCTCAGCAAAGCTATTTTCCGAATTAGATAAGCTTGAGGAGGGAGATACTTTTAAGATTACAATTCTTGATCGAATATTGACATATAAGGTTGACCAAATAAGAATAGTAAATCCTGCGGATATAAACGATGTTCAGCTTGAGAGCGGTAAGGATTATTGCACTTTGCTGACTTGTACACCCTATGGAATAAACACCCACAGATTGCTTGTTCGTGGCGTAAGAACTGAAAATATCGAAGAAGAAAATTTATCAATAACATCAGATGCATATATTATAGATAAATTTATAGTTACCTCTGCCGTTGCATTGCCTATTTTACTTTTATTGATAATTTATGTATTCTTTAAACCAATAAAGCAAAAACTGCCATTAGAAGAGGAGGGAGAGGAAATATGAAAAAGAGGCTTATTGTTATAATTACAATTATGCTATCTATGCTTATGCCTATATCAACTACAATGGCATTATCCTCAGTCGATGCTAAAGAAAAAATTGATATAACAAGGCTCTGCTCTTTGGAATTGCTTTATTCTTCAGGCGAAATGCAATTTGATGAACTGAATGTACAATTATATAAAGTAGCAGAGGTTTCAGAAGATTTTCAGTATACTTTGATCGGAAAATTTGCAAATTATCCTATAAGCATAAATGATATATCCTCGCAAAGTGAATGGAAACAATTAAGTACAACACTTAATTCATATATGCTTGCGGATAATATTTCACCGACCAAAACAGCCATAACAGACCACAATGGTAAGGCAGTATTTTCGGATTTATCCTGTGGCCTGTATTTGGTATCGGCAGTTGACGCTGCAGAAAACAATCAAATATATCATTTTTCTGAATTTGTACTTTCAATTCCAATAGTTAATGATGATGGTAAACTGAATTACAGTATTAATGCAAAACCTAAATCTATTAAAACAGAACCAGTAAATAGTCAAGTTGAGTATGAAGCAGTAAAGCTGTGGAAAGATTCAAATAGTGATAAACGACCAAGCAGTGTTGAGATTGCTATATATAAAAATGGAGAGTTTCAAGAGAGCAAGACTCTTAATAGCGAGAATAACTGGTCGTATTTCTGGAGAGCAGTTGACGATGGCAGTGAATGGACAGTTGTTGAGCGAAATATTCCAAATGGTTATAAGGTCAGCATAGAGAAAAATGCAAAAAGCTTTGTTATAGTGAACACTTCTTCAGAAAAAATTACCACTCCGCCAAAGACTGGCGATACTAATAGCAAGATTTATACTATTGCATTTGCAACACTTGGAACAGCTTTAATTATAACTGTTTTGATAATTTCAAGGAAAAGAAATAAGCTTAATGAAAAAATTTAATAGATTATTACTAATTACAGGTTTGGTGCTTATATTAAGTTTACTGTTATTATTGATTTTTAATTTGCAGAAATTTAATAAATCTGATGAAAACCTATCAATAATTGCTGAAAAGATAGAAAAGCTTATTCCGAAAAAAAGCGAGGTTGGTGTTTCAAACAGTTTTGCTTGTGAAATGCCAAGTATTGAAATAGATGGCTGTGACTTTATCGGACTTATTGAAGTGCCAAGCTATGGAATAAAGCTACCGATATATTCAGAATTTGAGGAGTATATGCCAAAAGTTTATAGCGGAAGTATATATAATTATTCACTTATTATAGAGGGGAGGTATTTGGAAAATCAATTTAATTTCGCCGATAAAATTGAGGTAAGAGAGCAGATTATATTCACAGACCTATATGGCAATGTATTTCGCTATAAAGTTAAGCGAATAACCCATTCAGATAATATCAATTCTGAAAAATTTCAATCTGATAATCAAGCTTTAACGATTTTTGTAAAATATAATAGTTCCTACATCATAATTTATAGTGAATAATTTAGAAAGTACAGAGCAAATAAAAACATTTGTTCTGTACTTTTTTGTTTATATGTGTTATAATAAAAAATTAGCAATTGTAAATTCTAATTAAAAGATAGATTTTTGCTAAATCGTTAATCAATTTAAAGTTATGAAATGCCCTTTTTAGGGCTTAATTTTGTTTAATTTTTATGAAAAACAAAATTCGACTTGTTTAGTACCAAGCTTTGGGATTATAATGCGATGTATAGGAGGTTGAATATGTCAGAGTTTAAGCTTCATTCCGAATATAAGCCGACAGGCGACCAGCCACAGGCAATAGACGCTATATGCAAAAGTATAGAGGCAGGAAACAGAGAACAAACTCTTATGGGTGTAACAGGTTCAGGAAAAACCTTTACAATGGCAAATGTTATTGCAAGAATGAACCGACCAACGCTTGTTCTTGCTCATAATAAAACTCTTGCGGCACAGCTTTGCAGTGAGTTCAAAGAATTTTTCCCAGAAAACGCTGTTGAATATTTTGTGTCATATTATGACTACTATCAGCCTGAGGCATATATTCCAACAACCGATACCTATATAGAAAAGGATTCCGCTGTAAATGACGAGATAGATAAGCTTCGCCATTCTGCAACTTCTGCACTTTCCGAACGCCGAGATGTAATAATTGTTTCGTCGGTTTCATTTATTTATAGCTTGGGTAACCCGATTGATTATCGCACAATGGTAATTTCACTTCGTCCGGGTATGGAAAAAAGTCGTGACGATTTGCTTAAAAAGCTTGTTGAACTTCAATACGAGCGAAACGATGTAAATTTCACCCGTAATAAGTTTCGTGTCAGGGGAGATGTTGTCGAGATATATCCGACAAACTCTGATGAGAATATTGTTCGTGTTGAATTTTTCGGCGATGAAATAGACCGTATAACAGAAATTAACGCTGTCAGCGGAGAAATTCGTGGCACGCTAAAGCATGTTGCGATTTATCCTGCGTCGCACTATATCGTTCCAAAAGATAAGATGGAAATAGCTATTGCAGAGATTGAGCGAGAGCTTGAGGAACGCATAAAATATTTCAATGATAAGGGTAAGCTGCTTGAGGCTGAACGCATAGAGCAAAGAACCCGCTATGATATAGAAATGCTTCGTGAAATAGGCTTTTGCACAGGTATTGAGAATTATTCAAGAGTACTTTCGGGCAGAAAACCCGGCAGTAAGCCCTTTACCTTGCTCGACTATTTCCCTGATGATTTTCTGCTTTTTGTTGATGAATCTCATGTTATGCTGCCGCAGGTAAGGGGAATGTTTGCAGGCGATAGAGCAAGAAAGGAAAGCCTTATAGAATATGGTTTTCGCTTGCCAAGCGCTTTAGATAACAGACCGCTGAACTTTGATGAGTTTTACGAGCATATAAATCAAGCGGTTTTTGTAAGTGCAACCCCGGGCGATTTCGAGAAAGAGCATAGCGCCGAGATTGTTGAACAGGTTATCCGTCCTACGGGACTTCTTGACCCGCTTATAACCGTAAAGCCGACCGATGGTCAGATGGACGATTTGATTTCAGAAATCAATATGCGTACGGCGAAAAATCAGCGTGTTCTTGTAACCACTCTCACCAAAAAGATGGCAGAGGATTTGACTGAATATTTCACTACAATGGGTATAAAGGTTCGCTATATGCACCATGATATTGATACGGTCGAGCGTATGGAAATTATAAGAGATTTGCGTTTGGGCGAATTTGATGTGCTTGTCGGAATAAACCTTTTGCGTGAGGGTTTGGATATTCCGGAAGTTTCACTTGTTGCTATACTTGACGCTGATAAAGAGGGATTCCTGAGAAGTGACCGTTCGCTTATTCAGACAATCGGCAGAGCCGCAAGAAATGCTGATGGCGAAGTAATAATGTATGCTGATGAGGTTACAAAGTCTATGGAAAAGGCAATATATGAAACCGAACGCAGACGAGCTATTCAGCAGAAATATAACGAAGAACATGGAATAATTCCTAAAACAATTATTAAAAAAGTCAGTGATATTATTGAGATTTCTACTCATTCCGACGACGGAAAGAAATCCAAAAAGAAACTGACAAAAGCAGAAAGGGAAAAACTCATAGAACAGCTTACAAAGGAAATGAAAGCGGCTGCAAAGCTTCTTGAATTTGAACACGCAGCCCTTTTAAGAGATAAAATTAAAAAGCTGAGAACAGGGGATAACAAGTAATTAGATGAATTATTGATATATTAGTTTAAAAGGGGCTGCTATTTTGGCAAAGAAAAAACAAGAATATGGAAATGAAAGTATAGTAACCTTAAAGGGTGCGGATAGAGTTCGTAAGCGTCCTGCCGTTATATTCGGTTCGGACGGTATAGAGGGTTGTCAGCATTCGGTTTTTGAGATTCTCTCAAACTCTATTGATGAGGCTCGTGAGGGTTACGGAAATAAAATAATAGTTACACGCTATGAGGATAAATCTGTTGAAATTGAAGATTTCGGCAGAGGTATTCCGGTAGATTATAATAAAAATGAGGAACGCTTTAACTGGGAGCTTGTTTTCTGCGAGCTTTATGCCGGCGGTAAATTCAATAATAACGATGCAGAAAGCTATGAGTTTTCTCTCGGACTTAACGGCTTGGGACTTTGTTCAACGCAATATTCCTCCGAATATATGGATGTAGATATTCGTCGTGACGGTGAACGCTACACTCTACACTTTGAAAAAGGCGAAAATATCGGTGGTTTAAAGCGAGAAAAGTATTCCAAGAAGGATACGGGCACAAGAATCCATTGGCGACCAGATTTACAGGTTTTTACCGATATTGATATAAGTAAGGAATATTATATAGAGATTATCAAGCGTCAGGCTATTGTAAATGCAGGCGTTACATTTATTTTCAGAAATCAAGTCGGTAAAGATTTTGAAACAACTGAATTTAAGTATGATAACGGCATAACAGACCATGTAACAGAGCTTATCGGCGAAAATGGTATGACACAGGTTCAGACATGGAAAACAGAGAGAATAGTTCGTGACAGAGAGGACAAGCCTGAATATAAGGTTAAAATTAATATTGCAATGGCCTTTTCAAATAAGATTAGCTGTGCCGAATATTATCATAATTCAAGCTGGCTTGAACATGGCGGTGCTCCTGAAAAGGCTGTAAGAAACGCTTTCGTATATCAGATTGACTCTTACTTAAAGCAAAATTCCAGATATACTAAAAATGAAAGCAAAATCAATTTCTCTGATGTAGAAGATTGCCTTGTAATAGTGATTTCATCTTTTTCAAGCATAACCTCATATGAAAACCAAACTAAAAAAGCTATCACAAATAAGGGTATTCAAGATGCTATGACAGAGTTTCTCCGTCATCAGCTTGAAATATATTTTATAGAAAATCCACTTGATGCAGAGAAAATCGCAAATCAAGTTTTAATCAATAAACGCAGTCGTGAAGACGCTGAAAAAACTCGCCTTAACATAAAGAAAAAACTCACAGGCAATATGGATATGACGGGCAGAGTTGCAAAGTTTGTTGACTGCCGAAGCAAAGATGTAGAAAGACGAGAGGTCTTTATAGTTGAGGGTGATTCGGCTCTTGGTGCTTGTAAACAGGCCCGTGACCCGGATTTTCAAGCAATTATACCAATCAGAGGTAAGATACTTAACTGCTTAAAGGCGGGCTATGACCGAATTTTCAAGAGCGAAATTATCACCGATTTATTAAAGGTTCTCGGTTGTGGTGTAGAGGTTAAATCTAAGGCTAATAAGGATTTATCCTCATTTGATATAAATAATCTCCGTTGGAGCAAGGTTATACTCTGTACTGATGCCGATGTTGACGGTTTTCAGATTAGAACACTTCTGCTCACAATGCTTTATAGATTAACACCAACTCTTATAGACGAGGGAAAAGTTTATATTGCAGAATCTCCGCTTTATGAGCTTAACACTAAAGATGAGGTCTATTTTGCATATACCGAAGCGGAAAAGGAAGAATTTATTAAGAAGATAGGCAATAAGAAATTCACTATTCAGCGTTCAAAGGGACTTGGTGAAAACGAGCCTGATATGATGAGCCTTACAACAATGAATCCGTCAACACGCAGACTTATAAAGGTTTTGCCTGATGATGCAAAGCGTACAAGTGAGATATTTGATATCTTGCTTGGAGATAATCTTGACGGCAGAAAAGAATATATAGTAGAAAACGGAGTAAAGTACATTGATAATATAGATGTGTCCTAATATTTGGTAGTTCATCGATAGTTTCCAAATTCGCGGCAACAAGCTTTTCTCATCAATGTCGAAGTTTTGCAAGGCAGAACCGATTACGCGTCTTGGGAGCGGTGACTCGCCGCAAAGTTTAGGTCAAGCCTTTTTAAAGGCTTGCAGAGTCGAGAGACAGCGTCTCTCGTGGGGTTTTGGAAAAGCTCCAGTACAAAAATTCAAGGGGTAATGATATGGCAAGAAAGAAGAAAAATACACCTCATATAGAACCTAAGCTGCATGGATATATTGCAGGAGCAGGTGAGATTGTAGAGCAAAAAATAGCTGATACAATAGAAGAAAACTATATGCCGTATGCTATGAGTGTTATACTTTCTCGTGCAATTCCTGAAATTGACGGTTTTAAGCCGTCACATAGAAAATTGCTTTATACTATGTATAAAATGGGACTTCTCGGTGGTGCAAGAACTAAATCCGCAAATATAGTCGGACAAACAATGAAACTTAATCCGCATGGTGATAGTGCGATTTATGATACTATGGTTCGTCTTAGCCGAGGCTATGAAGCACTGCTGCACCCATATGTCGATTCCAAGGGTAACTTCGGTAAATTTTATAGCAGAGATATGGCGTGGGCGGCATCAAGATATACCGAGGCACGACTTGACCCGATATGTGCAGAGCTTTTCGGTGATATAGATAAGGATACCGTAGATTTTGTTGATAACTACGATAACACTCTTAAAGAACCAACACTTCTTCCGGCAGCATTTCCGTCCGTACTTATAAATGCGAATACAGGTATTGCTGTTGGTATGGCAAGTTCTATCTGTCCTTTCAATCTTAGAGAGGTATGCGAAACAACTATTGCGCTTATGCGTAACGAAAAGCACGATGTTTCCGAAACGCTTATTGCACCTGATTTTCCGGGCGGTGGTCAGATTGTATATGATAAGAAAACTATCGAAAATATCTATAATACAGGTAGAGGAAGTATAAAGGTTCGCTCACGCTATACCTATGATAAATTTGATAATTGTATTGATATAACAAGTATTCCTCCGACAACAACCTCAGAAGCTATAATTGATAAGATTATTGAGCTTGTAAAGCTTGGCAAGATTAAAGAAATTTCTGATATTCGTGATGAAACAGGTATAAGCGGTCTTAAAATCACAATCGATCTTAAGAGAAATATTGACCCTGATAAGCTTATGCAGAAGCTTTATAAAATCACACCGCTTGAGGATAGTTTCTCCTGTAATTTTAACGTTCTTATCGCAGGAACACCGAGAGTTCTTGGCGTTAAGGACTTACTTAACGAATGGATTGCATTCAGAGTTGAGTGTGTAAAACGCAGAACCTATTATGATTTGCACAAAAAAGAGGACAAGCTTCATCTTCTCAAGGGACTTGAAAAAATTCTCCTCGATATTGATAAGGCTGTAAAAATCGTTCGTGAAACCGAAGAAGAAAGCGATGTGGTTCCAAATCTTATGATTGGTTTCGGAATTGATGAAATTCAGGCTGAATATGTAGCTGAAATTAAACTTCGTCATCTCAATCGAGAATATATTCTTAAACGCACAGATGAAATTGAAAATCTTGAGAAAGATATTGCCGAGCTTAAATCAATCCTCGAAAGCAAAACTAAGGTTAAGAATATAATCGTAAAAGAACTTACCGCTATTGCTGAAAAATATGGTCAGCCACGAAAGAGTATGATTATTTATGCTTCTGATATTGTTGAAGCTGAAGTTGAGGAAGAGATTCCTGATTATCCTGTAAATCTATTCTTTACAAAAGAGGGATATTTCAAGAAAATTACTCCGCTTTCACTAAGAATGAGCGGTGAACAGAAGCTAAAAGAGGGAGATGTCATACAGCAATCGCAAGAATCTATGAATAATACGGATTTGCTGTTTTTCAGTGATAAATCACAGGTTTATAAAACAAAGGCTCGTGATTTCTCTGATACCAAAGCAAGCGTACTTGGAGAATTTATCCCTGCCAAGCTGAATATGGACGAGGGCGAGAGTGCTATTTATATGATTGCCACTACCGACTATTCGGGTTATGTTTTCTTTTTCTTTGAAAACGGCAAGGTTGCTAAAGTTAGCCTTAAAGCATATGAAACAAAGACCAACCGTAAAAAGCTGACAGGCGCATATAGTGATAAAGAAAAACTTAGTGCAATAGTTTTTGTCAATGATGAGGATAGCGAAATTCTTATGCGTTCATCGTCTGGCAGAGCATTATTATTGCATACAGGTGCTATTGCCTCAAAAACCACAAGAAATACCCAAGGTGTAGCTGTATTCAAGCAAAGAAAAGGTCATCGTCTGATTTCTGCGGAATTATATCATGATGGTATGCTTCAAACGCCTCAAAGATATAGAACAAAGTCTATTCCGTCATCAGGAGCGCTGCCGACAGCAGAAGAACTTGAGGGCGAACAATTAGAGCTTAAATAATAAGAACGGCAGAATCCGTTTTTACTTTGGATTCTGCCGTTTTGTTATGAATAGCAAACGCATTTTATTCATAACTGTTATTATTATGTTTAGTTATAAAACATATTATGCAATTTAGCTTATGTAAAATTATGGTAAAATCTTGTTTACTTAATTAGACTTTACTTGACATTTTCATTATATACAATTATAATCCTAAAGTGTATGAAAATTTTAAATATTGGAGGAAAAATATGAAGGTCGTTATTGATATGATTCGTGGCTTTTGTATGGCTATGGCGGATAGCGTCCCCGGAGTTTCGGGTGGCACGATTGCTTTCCTGATGGGTTTTTATGATAAATTCATCAATTCGCTGAATGATTTGATTTCAGGAAAGAAAGCTGAAAAAATTGAAGCATTAAAATTTTTAGCTAAGCTTGGAGTTGGTTGGGTAGTTGGTTTTGTATCCTGCGTTTTGATTCTCACAAAGCTTTTCGATACTTATATTTACGAAATCAGCTCATTGTTTATTGGTTTAACACTTTTCGCAATACCGGTTGTTTTCATTGAAGAAAAGAAAAGCCTTAAAGGAAAATATTGGAGTGCGTTTTTTGTGATTCTTGGTGCAGCACTTGTATTTTGCATTACATATTTCAATCCTACGAGCGGTGGAGAAAGTAGTATAAACCTCGGACAACCAAGTTTTCAGCTTGGAATAAGCCTGTTCTTTGTAGCAATGATAGCAATTACTGCAATGGTTCTCCCGGGAATTTCAGGTTCAACACTTCTTTTAATTTTTGGATTTTATTTACCTGTCATTACATCAATAAAAGAATTACTTCATATGCATTTTGAATATTTGCCAATGATAATTTGCTTTGGATTAGGAGTAATTGCTGGAATCGTTTTGATTATTAAGCTTGTGAAGCTTTGCTTGGAAAAGTTCAGAGCACAGACGATATTCTTTATTTTCGGACTTATGATTGGTTCTCTCTATGCAATAGTTATGGGACCTACAACACTTGATGAGCCAAAACCGATGATGGATTTCTCGACATTCTCAATTATTCCGTTCCTTATCGGTGGAGTAATAGTAATAGGCTTACAACTTTTCAAGAATCGCAAGAGCCGTAAAGAAATCGCCGCAAAGCATTAAATATACCTAATAAAAGCTGTCGCATATCTTTTTTGAGATATACGACAGCTTATTTTTACCCATTTTTTGGAGCAATTATAATTGGCTGAAGCTGTTTACCCATAAATGCTGCTTCAACAACCTGTGGAATCAATTCAAAATCGGCAACTAATGATTTTGGCTTTTTTATAGGAGCGTCCTGTCCGAATGGTACGAAGAATATGTGCTTTGTATTTAACATTCTGCCTATACTTTGAGCAGAAGCACCGAGAGCATCATTTGTTGCAATAGCAAGGATAAGCGGCTTTTCCTGTCTTAGATGGGATTTAGCTGCCATTGTTACTGGCGTATCTGTTATCCCATAGGAAAGCTTTGAGATGGTGTTTCCCGTACAGGGAGCAATAAGCATAATATCCGTCATAGCCTTAGGACCAATAGGCTCAGCGTCGTTGATGGTTCTTATGATTTTTCGCTTTGTTTTTTCTTCGATTTCCTCAATAAAATCTTGTGCTTTGCCGAAACGGGTGTCAGTAGTTGAAGCGTTATATGACATTATTGGAAGCACATCATAGCCCGCATCTATCAATGCGTCTATCTGGGGAATTGCTCGTGAAAAGGTGCAAAAAGAACCGCACATAGCAAATCCCACCGTTTTGCGTGTCACCGTAAATCCTCCTCTGTTATATTATAAACAGCGTTCTTTATGATTTCTCCGGCCGCTTTTGGTGCAACACGCCCTGGCAGCGATAATGCCCGCATGGCTTTAAGCCCCATTCTTTCGCAGGCTTCGAGGTCAACACCCCCTGGTAGTGAGGCTAAATCTATAATAATCGTGTCCGAACCGCTTGGAGCGATACGAGCAAGAGTATGTGAATCTAAAATCATAAATGGCACTGTATTAAATATCAAGTCGAATGCGGTGTGTCCTTGTGGCATAAGAGAAAGCTCATTGGTTTTAAGTGATTTAAATCCCTTTGCCTGAATATATGCCATATCGCTTTTCTTTCTGGCACTGACAGAAACTTTAGCACCAAGACCTCCAAGCATATCTGAAAGTACCTTGCCGATTCTTCCATAACCTATTACAAGACAGTTTGAACCATTTATTGTTCCGTCATATTCGTGCATAGCACATTCAATCGCACCTTCACTTGTAGGAACGGCATTCATAACGGCAAATTCTTCTCTTTTAGAGTAATCAAAAACCATACTGGAATTCCAGAGGGAGCTTGTAGAGAGAAGATTTTCCTTCATACCGCAGAAAACATATTTGCCTGAACAGATTTTTGCGAAAGAGTCATCAAGTGTAATAGAATTTTTAGAAAATGGAGCATTAAGAGTTGTACCGTTTTTGGTAACAGGAAGTGGAAGTATAACGATTTCAGATTTTCTTATAGCAGTTTTGAAATCAAGCATATCAAAGGGTAAAGAAAACCTACATTCTTCAAAACAAGAAATGCAGACAGAATAGCCGTCATTCAATATAGCTTTGGCACAATATAATTGACGCAAATCGCCACCTATAACGCAAAAAGAATTATTTATCAATAGGATTACCTCCCGCAATCAGACTTGATACTATATAATATGTTTGCAATAAAGTTTAGGTGCAGATGATAGTCCATATTGCGGGAGATAAGAACTTTACATAAACTGAGCCTTGAGAGTATCTAATGCTTTTCGTTCAATTCGGCTTACATAAGATCGTGAAATATTTAGTTTTTTTGCAATTTCACGCTGAGTCAGCGGGTCACTGCCATCAAGACCGTAACGCAAAGTGATTACAAGTTTTTCTCTTGGTGTGAGACATTTTTCTATGTAAGTTTTAAGCTTTTCACTTTTAAGTTTTATATCAAGATTGTCTACAAAATCGTCTTCTACAGACATTATATCCATAAGCGTAAGCTTATTTCCGTCACTATCGGAGTCGATTGCGTCGTCAAGCGACATATCCTGAGCGGATTTTTTACTATTTCTGAAATACATAAGAACTTCGTTTTCAATACATCTTGAGGCATAGCTTGAGAGTCTGATATTTTTATCAATATCAAAGGTATTTACGGCTTTAATCAAACCGATTGTGCCGATTGAAACTAATTCGTCTGTATCACTGCAAGAAGCATAATATTTTTTTGCAATGTGTGCTACAAGCCTTAGATTATGCTCAACAAGCTTGTTTCTTGCTTTTATATCTCCATTTTTCCATTTTAAAAGACATTCACGCTCTTCCTTTGCCGAAAGAGGTTTCGGAAATGAGCCTCCTCCTGTAACATGAAGTATGAAGAACATAGAAAATTGGTTCAGAAGTTTTAAAATTAAATCAAACATAACGCACCTCCATAAAAAATTTAACCTTACTAATTTTTATGCGTGGAATATTTTGTTTTGCTTGTCTTTTAAATAAAATTTTGACAAAATTTATTCCAAGATTGATAATTTGCAAAAAATTACGAATGATAATAAAGAAAGTGACGAGCCTTATCAAAGCACGACACTTTATGAAAACCAGTGCATATAAAATTTTCAAGGAGATAATGTGTATGAAAAAGAAAATTATTGCAATCTTGGCAATGGCACTTCTAACGGTGAGCTTTGCCGCATGTAACGGTAATGACAATGGAAATTCCGCACAGAATATGGGTAACGGCTCAAGTGGCGGAAATGCTGAATCCTCAACGGTAACAAACAACAATAATTCATCAGGAACAATAAACTCTGCACCTAATCCAAACCCTAATGCAAATGGAGATAACAACAATGGAAACAATACTGCTAATGGCAATGACGCTAATAATAACGGAACTGTCACAGACGGAAACGGAATTATCGGAGACGGCGAAAATGTGGTCAGCAATGTTGCAAGTGGAGCCGGAGATGTAATCAGCGGCGTTGGCAGAGGTGTAGAAGATGTTGTCAGCGGAGTAGTTGGCGGAGCGGAAGATATTCTTGGCGATAACAGAAATAATAACAATAATAATTCAAATGTACAATAAGTTATAATTATTTTATAGAATAGCCTTCGGAAAAACCGAAGGCTATTTATTCGTTTTTAGAAGTATTTAAACATAAAAATATTGCTTTATGTGTTTGGGAATTGTTTTATTTCTCTATTGTACAATTCGGGTAAAAAAAGTACACCTTACGAAAAATAGATTGAATTTTTTTATTTGATAAAATAGAATAAAATTACAAAATCAATGGAGAAATTTGTATATTAAGGGGTGAAAAAGATGAATAATGCAATGTTTGCAAGATAGCCATTGATTAGTTATATTTAAAAAAGTGATAAGGAGAATTTTTTATGAAAGTAATTAACGGTGTAATAGGAGTATTATCTATACTTGGTGCGATTTATTGTTTATTTTTCCCGGGAATGTCATTTATTAATGCGGGTTGGGTTATAACAGCTATTCTTGGAATATTCGGAATATGCTCGATTATTTTTTACTTTACCAAGAAAAAAATATATAAGAACCTTATGATAGAAGGCATACACGGAGTATTCGGACTTGTTGTAGGTATTGCAGCAGCCGTTGTTTCAATACTTGCAATATTTGTTCCAAGTATTCAAGCTGTACTTGATTTAATAATACTTATTATCTTTGCAATTTGGATGATATTAGATGGCGTTTCATCAATAGCAGAATCGTTCGCTATGAAAAAGGCCTCAACATCAAAATCTTGGATACTTGCACTTGTACTTGGTATAATAATGCTAATATTTGGAATATATGGAATTTGCCATCTTATTTTTGTAGCAAGATTTATTGGAATTATGATAGGCGTAATGCTTATGAGCTACGGTATTAAGTTGATAGCTTCATTGTTTGAAAAAGATGATTACTGCAAGAAATGATATAGATAAAGAAAATAAATTTTAAGTATTTAAAAATATATTTAAAAGTTCAAAGCGCCTTTATATAAAACTTTCTAATTTTACATATATCGTTTATTATGCTATAATTAAAATGACATTAGAGCTTATTTTTAGTACAGATGGTATGATTTATATAATTAGGGGTTGATTTTAATGGAGGTAGCTTTGGTTGATGATGTGAACTATGATAGAGAAAAGCTTTACCAAATACTTTCATATTATCTGAATATAAAAAACATAAATTGCAGTATGTATACATATAGTTCAGCTGAAGAATTTCTCAGAGATTTTCAAAATCATGAATTCGCAATTATCTTTTTAGATATATCTATGTCAGGAATGACAGGTATGCAGGCTGCACATGAGATAAGGAAAATAGATAAAAAAGTTAATATTATATTTGCAACAGTAGAAAGAAGTTTTGCATTGGAGGGCTATGAGGTTCATGCGGTAGGATATATACTCAAGCCCTTCAATCCCGATAAAATATATTCAGTTCTCGACCATATATTAGGTGATATGGAAACGCCGCAATATATCAGTATAAAAGAAAGTCGTGTGACGGTTAAGATTATGCTTGATAATTTGTATTTTGTAGAAATGCGTAATCACTATGCGGAATTTCATACATCAACAGGAGTTCATCGTGCATATATGACCTTTGATGGCTTGAGAAATCTTATTCCCGACCAACTTCGTTTTCAATGTTGCTGCAGAGGAATTATAGTGAATTTTGATAACGTTAAAAAACTTGAAGAACAAACAATAATTTTAAAAAATGATGAAAGAGTACCAATAAGTCGTTCAAAAAAAATAGAAATAAGAAATGCCTATGCAACATATGCTTTTGATAAAACGAGGAAGGGAGCCTTTTATGAGCATTGAACTTCAGCTTATAATAAATGTAATAGTTTCGACCATGCCTTATTGTATATTAGCTTATTGCCCTATGTGGAAATATCTTAGATGCAAAAAGTGGCTGGTTATTGTATTGATTATAATAAGCGAATTTGTGTTTGTAAATAGCTCGCTTTTATGTCTGAAAAATGGAATTAATCCAAGATATTCAGATGTTATTACCTCAGCTATATGTCTTGTAGTATATAGTTTATGTGTAAAAGTAAATTTCTTTAAATTAGTTTTCTTCTATTTTTTTACAGCGGCATATACAATGATTATACGAGGTTTATCAGTATTTATTACAGGGCTTATCTTTCCGGATTCAACTTTATATTACTCAATCGAAAACAGTATTATACAGATTGTATTCTTTATGCTTGCACTTCCTCTTATACTTATTTTGTATAATAAAACGGCAGAAAGAATATTAGATTCCCCCGAATCAGATATATGGAAGACAATATGGCTCGTACCTGCTTTTACGATTTTTTTAATTATGATGTTTACGGGTTCGTTTGATAATGATATTACAAAGAGCTGGAAGTTCTTTATCACAAGAATATGTTTGCTTATTTGTACATTTGTTATCTATTATGTTTTACTGCGTTCATTCGATATACTGCGTAAGAGCGCTATGCTTGAGGAACGAGCGAAACAAGCAGAGGCAATCAACGACTTACAAAAAGCACAATATAATCTTATATTAAAGCATATAGAAGAAACGAGAATTGCTAGACACGACTTGCGTCAACATCTGAACCTTATACAAGCCTATATTGATAGTGGCGACCAAGAGGCTCTCAAAAATTATCTGGAGGTGTATAAGAAAACACTTCCGATAGATACATCGCAAATCTATTGCAAAAATTATGCAATAGATGTTTTGGTAAGGTATTATGCGGAGCAAGCAAGGCAGAGTAATATAGAATTTTATACCAATATTGAATTGCCTAAGGAGCTTTCGATATCAGAGCCGGATTTATGCGTTATGTTAGGTAATCTTATAGAAAATGCACTTGAAGCTTGTCAAAGAAAAAAAAGCGGCGAAAAATTTATAAGAATTTGTGGCAAGCTTATTGGTGAAAATTCAATTTCAATTACTATTGATAATAGTTGTGAGGAAAAACCTATAAAAGAGGGCAAGGAATATCGTTCATCAAAACGCAATGATGTAGGAATAGGTTTAATTTCAGTAAAGAATATTGTAGAAAAATATGATGGAATTACTGATTTTAAGTATGAAAACGGAGTGTTTTTTGCATCAATTTTGCTTAATACAGCATAAAGGTAATGGAGATGAAAAATATGTTAAAGGAATTTTCTGTTAAAGCATTGTCAATTTTGCTTACAATGTGTATTTCTTCGTCTATGTTTGCAGTTTCTGCAAATGCTCTGAATAATGAAAAAAAAGGTACGGAAAGTATTCCTGTTCAAAAAATTAGCCAGAAATCGGTTTCATCAGAAAGTCAGGCAGAAGATGATGGCAGAGCTGATTATATGAGTAAGGAACAGTATTCTCAGCTTGGATTTAATTCATTTCAAGACCCAGAGCTTTTTGACGAAAATGATACGACTAACCCTCTTGAGGGCTATAAACCATCTATTCTGAGCGAGCTTTATATGGGACAAGGAAACCATAGTAAAGGTGATGTCTGCGAAGCATATATATTGGAAAATGCCAAGGATTATAACAGCTTGGATATAGAAACATTCAAGAAGAACAAGCTTTCTTATAGTAACCAATATAAATATGATAAGGCTAATGCTCGTGGAAAACGGCAGTATCAGACATCTACTACAAGGAGTATAAAGCTTGGTGATTTGAGTAGAGAAGATTATATAAAAGATTCAATTATTCAATGCAGTTTATTTCTTGATGGAAATGATGATAAGAAGAGCAAGCTCGGATTTTTAGTTTACGATTATAGTAAAGAAAAATCTGGCGAAAATAAGCTCGAAGAAAAGTTTGAGCGTATTGAAATACTTGATGATAAGAGTAAGTTTGTTCAGGATATAGAAGTTCAGGAATCCAGTGGATATATGGGTATAACCGTAGGTGACTTTGACGGTGATAATTATGAAGATATTGCGGTTTATTTCTCATATAGGAATAATCCTAAGATAGGCATATTCACGCAAAGCAAAAATGAAAATAAGCCACTATTTGAATGGAAATATAGTGTAGATTTAAAGTCTATTTCTTCTGATTTTAATTGCTGTAAAGATACAAATCGTCCGCTTGTATCCCTCAGCACAACAGATATTTCAGGCAGTGATGACCTCGTTATAAGCGTTACTATGCCATACAGCAATGACCACGATTTCTGCAAAGATGGTTACACAGCTATTTATAAATGGGAAAATAATCAGCCTGTCCAGAAATATTGTGATAAGGGTGAAGGTTCAGGCGGAAGAATGAAATTTACATCATCTGCAACAATGGATTTAGATGGTGACGGCAACAAGGAATTAGTAATTGCGGCTAATAAAAACTATAATTATAGTAATAAAAAAAGCCGTGGAGATATGAGCAAAAGTGAAAATCTTGTTAATATAGTTCTTTGGGAAAACGGTAGCTACTGCAATGCTTGGAGCGAACCAAAAATTATTGAGGCTATTGACTGGATTAAAAAGGATAAAGACAGAAAAGAGCCTGTTGCAATAACTGGAACAAGGTTTAATCAAAATAGCGAAAAAGCTACACTATTTGTAGAAGGTGTATTTTACGATTTTATTCCTTCAACAGATGGCGAAACGGCAAATGAGCGTATAAAGAATGGTAAATTTAATACGAATTCAAAGTTTGATGGAAGTACGGGAGATAATAATGCCTTTGTTCATCTTGCAGTAAGTGCTTCTTTCGTAGAAAGTGACCGTCTTGTTGAGCAAACTCTCGTTGTAATAGGTGATGAATATAGTGGAGATAAAGATAAAATTTATCTTGATATATATTGGTGTCATTTTAATGGTGGTTCAATAAAAATAGAATGCAAAAATAATGATTATTTCAGTAAAGCTGATGAAGATGATTATGCTACTTTCTTTACTTTATGGCCAATAGATATTGATAATGATACTACATATATGAAATATACAGGAAAAACAGTCGGTTGGTCTAACCCTGCGGTACATAGCGTAATGTTAAGTGCTCCATATTGGAGTGAGCTTGACTATGGTTCAGCTATGACGGCAAGAGGCTCGACTTCATATAGCATATCAACAGGTACTACTAATACAACAACGGGAAATTGGAATCTTGGTCTTGGAATTTCGTTTGCAGCTTCGTTTAATGTAGGTGTATTGGGGCAACACTGTTCTTTTGGATTTAACATTGATGGAGCAGGCCAGTATGTAGGAAGTTATCAGACATCACATACAAAAACCGAAACGCTTACTTTTACTTCAGGCGGAGGTGAAGATTATGTTGCACTTATTACAGTGCCAATAGTATCATATCACTATGACCAATGGATACCAGAGCATGAAGTAACTGAAGAAGAGGTTGAATATTATAATGGAGATGGAAAGTGCCCAAGCGTAGGGGAGGTCGTTCCGGGAGAATTTAAAAAAATGAGTGTCAATGTGCAATTAAACCCTGCTAACTCATGTATACCTGTTTCGGATTATAATAAGGTTGTTGAAGAATTTAATCGTACTGCAGAAGATAATTATAAGTTACAGACAGTTGATGTTGATAGCTTATATGCTGGCAGAAATCCGGGTGATCCATCTACTTATGCTACTGATGAATTTGGAATAAGCTCATTAAATAAAGATGATAAAGAAAGCTATAGCGTTTCAAATAATGCAGCGGCTGTTAATGTAAATGGAAGTTCAACAACTTCAATAGCTATGGGAGAGGGAAGCTCAAGTTCAACAAGTAATGGTTTTTCTTTTTCTTTGAAATTAGGTGCCACTTCATCTATATCATTTGGTGTAGATGTAACTTCAATTTTTGTAGCAAAACAGACTTTTAAAATATCGGGTTCTGTAAGCTTAGGTGGTGGCTGTACATGGGCAACTGCAAATTCAGAAAATATAACTTATACAACTACATTTGCTTCACTTCCTGAATCCGCAAAAACTGAAACTACTTCTGCTGGAACAGCATCATCAGCTTATGCGTTTACCGCAAAAGAAGTAAAATGGAATCCGAAGGAGTTGGGCAGTTCAAATATTCAGACAGTTGATGGCATAGAACTTACAAATGCTACAAGTGTTATAGGCTGTCTTGTTGAGGGTGCAGACGCAGCACCGCCAAAGCTTCCGGTAGACCTCCATGTTTCATCAACAACAAATAATAGTGCAACATTAAAATGGACTAATACTGTAAACTATCTAAGAAAACCACAATCATATAAAATGTACTATTCTAAGTCGCAGACAGGCAACTATTCACCTGTAAGAGAAAACGGAAAAGATGTTGTTATTTCTGGTGAGGCTGATAGCTATACTGTAAACGGACTTAACGAAAATACTACATATTACTTTAAATTGCAGGCTTATTCTACTAAAGATGCCAGCGGAATTTCAAGTGTGTTTGGCCCATATGCTTATGGAAAAACTAAGGGTGGTTCTACCGAGGCAATTATAGTAGAACAACCATTGGATTTATATAAAAATATTGGCGAAGCACCGATATTCAATATAAATGCTGCTTCGAGTAATCCTGAAAATACTCTCAGCTACAAGTGGCAAAAACTTGTTGTAGGCACTTATCTTGCAGAATGGAAAGATATAGAGCAGGAATTTGGAGAATCAAGTTCATTTAATGCAGCATATTTTGCAGAAAATGGCGTTATCAATGAGGCTAATGCAAAAAATCTTGATAAAACCGTTTATCGTTGCATAGTTACCGAACATTCTAAAAATGGTAATGATTATAGTGAAGTTATAAGCCGAGCAGCAGTTCTTAACATAGGTGGAGAGCAATCTTATGCCTTTGATAAAGACGAAAATGGAAAATTTATCATAAAAACATATAATGACTTAGTAACACTTTCTCAGCTTGTTGATTATGAATATTCTTTATATGGTTCTGCTGATTATATTCTCGAAAATAATATAGTTGCACCAAATGATTCTGAGTGGACAAAGGGAATAGGTTCAGCAATTTATGATAAGCCTTTCAACGGAAGCTTTGACGGAAACGGCTATATAATCTTCGGTTTGAATGTAAATAATTCCGGGTATGGCGGTCTTTTTGAAAGAATAGGAACAAAAGGAATAGTCAAAGATTTATTCGTTATAGACTGCGATTATAATACTACTTCGGAATATGCTGGCGGTATTGCTGCAATAAATGACGGCTTGATAGACCACTGCATAAGCGGTATTGCTTTAACCACAGGTCGTACATTTGATAAAAATGGACAATCTATAAAGCTTTCAGATTATAACTCCAATATAAAAGGCGTTACAAGTGGTGGTGTAGCTGCTGTAAATAACGGAAATATAAAAGGGTGCAGAAATGCTTCTGTGGTAGCCGGAACAGAGGTTTGTGGAGGAATTACAGGCATAAACAACGAAAAAGGAAATATATATGGTTGTGCAAGCAATATCACAATAGGTAATTCATCTTCAAAATTAAAAGGCGGCTTAGCAGGAAAGAACTTCGGTTCAATAGCTTCTTCATATACTTCTGCTAAGATTTCAAATGCAACTGACGAAAATGCAGGCTCTATTGCAGGTCTTAATGCTTCTGAAAATGTAAAGAATGTATTTTATCATACTACAAATGGTATTAAAGCTGTCGGAAGCAATTCAACAGTTATTCCTGATGATACAAATAAGAATAAGCTGAAATCAGAAATGCTGACCAAAGAATTTGTAGATGAGCTTAATTCTGTTACAGATGATTCAGTTGAGTGGATTTATAATGCAAATACTAAACTCAATAATAATTACCCAACAATAAAGTGTGATTTTTATAAGCAGTTGTCTAAAAACCTTGAAAATGGAATTGAAATAAAAGGTCTAATGCATAGTTCGCTTCAAATTAACAGCAAGGATTTTAATGCTAATGATGAAAACTATAAAAAGCTTCTAAGCTATGCAGGCAATAAAAATATAGTTTCTTCTTATAATTTGACTCTTACTGACTCAGACGGAAATTATATTCCATCTAATCTTTGGTATTTGCCTGGAGTAGAAATTTCAGTTCCTGTAAGTTCTTCAAACGAGCTTTCTGTTGTCGGAATTACAGACGATGGAGAAATAAAAGAATGTGAAGTGCTTTCTATTAATGACGGCAAGCTCACATTCAAATCAGACAATATTGCTTCATTTGCATTACTTTCAAGTAATACTTCGAGCCAACCGAATGATAGTTCAAAAGATAATTCAATAAATAATTCTGTTGTAAACACAGGAGATTATAATTATTCTTTTGTATATATTTTAATTATATCATCAATAGCAGTAATTGTGCTTACATCATGGCTAAGGAGGAGAAAAGTTGAAAAAGACTAAGAAAAAGACATTAATAATAGTGATAATTTCAGTTGTTATTGTACTTGCTTTAGCCATATCAGCATTCTTTATTATTAAATCTATGAATAATGAAGAAACGCAAGCAGATTCAAATGGAGTAGTCGGCAAAGTATCAGCTGGCTGGAATACAGGGCTTCCCGAAGAATCAAAAAAATCTACAGAAAGTTCTTCAAGTGGTACACAGATTCCGGGATACGGTACAGCAAAAATGAAAGCAGGGGATACTCAACTGCATTTAAGCATAGGAAATCCTAAAGAAAATAACTGCGGATTTTATGCAACACTCCAGCTTGAAGACGGCACGGTATTGTATAAATCAGAGCTTTTAAAACCGGGATATGGCTTAACAGAAGTTCCGCTTCAACAAACTCTTAAAAAAGGCACATATGATGCAGAAGTTTTTTATGAATGCGTAACGCTTGACGAAGAGCAATCTCCACTTAATTCTGCAAAGTCTAAATTTAAACTGGTTGTTAATTGATATTAACATATATTTTATTTTGGAAAGGATGTTTTATTATGAAAACAAGAAAAATTTTAGCATTATCTATGGCGGTCGCAACAGTGGCTACTGTATCAACAGCAGCTTTTGCAGCAGAATTGACTCCAAGTTCTCAAACCGGAAATACAGAAGTAACAGCAAATATTCAAGACCCTGGAGCAGTAAACTATACTATAACTATTCCTGATAAGGTCGATTTCGGAACTTTAACACAGCCTGAAACTGATACTGATAGTTTTAAAGATGTGAACTTTACTGTTACTGCAACAAAAATAGAAAATCTTTCTGATAACAATCGTGTAGCAGTTGCTGTTAAGGATAAAGATGCAACTGTAGATGATGACCAATTTTACATAACTCAAAAGACTTCACCTAACACAAAACTTATGTACTTAGTATATGATACAGATACAATAGGAGAAAGTGATAATCATTTGGCTGAGGGTGAAATGGGTAATGACGGATATAACTTTGCATACTTTAAAAATCAAGGACAAAGTGCAACAGGAACAATCAGACTTAATCAAAAGCAACTTTATGGCAAGGATATAGCTGAAATTGCAGGCGATTATAGTGGAACTATGGTATTCACTTCTTCAATACTTACATTTTAAATAGATAAAATTATACTTTTATATCAAAAGGGTGAGTCATTATGAAAACAAGAAAAATTTTAGCATTATCTATGGCAGTAGCAACAATGGTTACCGCGTCAACAGCAGCTTTTGCAGCAGAATTGACTCCAAATTCTCCAGTCGGAGAAACTGAAATAGCAGCAAATATTCAAGCTTCTGGAGAAATAAGTTATGTTATAACCATTCCTGATAAGGTTGACTTCGGAACTTTAACACCGCCTGAAACTGATACTGATAGCTTTAAAGATGTACCTTATGAAGTTACAGCAGTGAATATAGAGGGTCTTTCTGAAGATCAATATGTATTGGTTCGTATTAAGGACAAGGATGCAACTGAAGAGGATGGCAAATTCTATTTAACTCAAAAAACATCACCTAATACAAAATTCATATATGATGTATACAATGTTTCTCCTATAGAGGATTATTATCTTCCTTTTGCTGTTGTTCCGATGACAGAACCTAACGGATATTTTTTTGTAGCTTTTGATAAGGTAGGTGCAAAAACCACAGGAACACTCAGATTTAACCAAAAGCAACTTTATGGCAAGGATATATCCGAAATTGCAGGCGATTATAGCGGAACTATGGTATTTACTTCTTCAATACTTACAGTTTAAATATAAGAAACAAAATTATACTTTTATATTGAAAGGGTGAGTCATTATGAAAGCAAGAAGAATTTTAGCACTTTCTATGGCTGTCACGACATTCAAACAAACAGAAGAAGTGATAACAGGAACATTTAGACTAAATCAGAAACAGCTTTATGACAAAGATATATATGAAATAGCAGGTGAATACACTGAAAATATGGTATTTACCTCTTCAATAGTCTAAAACAATAGAGATAGTATAATATGAATACAGATATTTTCAAAAAAGCTTTTTGTTTAGTTTTATATTTGTTTCTGATTATGGCATTTTCAATACCTGCATTTGCAAGATTTGAAGGCGATATAGAGGTTGTGGCTCGTATAGAAGCTGAATCCTCTGAAATATGTAGTTCAGATATCCCAGAAAGTTCAGATACTTCGGAAAGCATAATTTCATCTGATAAGACAGATAGCGAGGCTGTAAAAACAGGTGATTCATCAACAATTTGGATAATTGTTTTAACAATATCTATATCAATGGTTGTAGTTATAATTTCTTTTCGTAAAAGAAATAAAAAATTAAATTAAGTTTCAGAAAATCGGCATTGTTTTTAACAATGTCGATGTTTTTATAAAATTAAGCATAAGAAAATCACCCCATATTCAATTTATCTGAATATAGGGTGATTTTTTTAGATTATAAAGCTTTTAAGCAACCGTATAGATTTTAACCTCAGGGTCAGCGTCCCATAATGGCTGAAGCCCTACAAATACATCATTCTTGAAAAGTTCGCTTGAAAGATAAGCCTGTGCATTTTCAACAGAGTCAAAACCATGAAGAACCTGAACATCTTCATCACGAATAAGCAAATTCTTGGTCAAAGCACCCTTGATAGTATCAAGAAATGGCTGACGATAGTCATTATATACCTTAGCGGCAGCAGGACGATTATTGTTGCTGATTTTCATTGTGATTTCCAAATAAGCTTTTACATTCATAGTTGATAACCTCCGAAAGTTTTTATTTGCTCATTGAGCTTGTGCTTATTATATGAGATTTACTTCCGAAGTAAAAGATATAAGTTAATTTATGAGTTACTAATAAATTTCATAGTGACTTGTTTTTGTGTAGTGATTTTTTTATAATTATGTTGTTATATAAATGAATGGAGAATTTTAGATGCTGTTTAATATGCTTGGCTATATGCTGATAAGTTCATTTACACCAGGACCTGGAAATATACTTGCCTTAAACACAATGGTAAATTACGGCTGGAAAAAAGGAAGACGCTTAGTTTTAGGAATAGGTATAGGCTATCTTGTGGTTCAGTATATGTGTACGCTTGCATTATATTTTCTGAATGCTTATTTAAATAATGCAATGGTATATATAAAATATTTAGGTGCAGTATATCTTATATGGTTTGCATTACATATAGCATTAAGCAAAAAATACGAACAGAACAATAAAAAAGAAGCAAGCTTTACGGTTGGATTCTTTATGCAGCTTGTTAATGTAAAGATATATTTTTATTGTATGACCTTGCTTTCAGCATATATTATTCCAATGATGTCGGATATGACAGCAGTTTTATTGATGGGAATTTTTGTTGTATTTATAGGTTGCACTGCAACACTGACTTGGGCTTTTCTCGGAATAAAGCTGGAAAAATTTTATAAAGCACATTTCAAAGTATGCAATGTCATTCTTGCTTTATTCTTAGTGTATTGTGCAGTAAATATTATATGGAGTTGATTAAAATGTATCAGCATAAAATGGAAAAAGATATTCGTTGTCCGCTCGAATACGGACTTCAAATTTTCGGTGGTAAATGGAAATCAAGAATTATTTGTGTCCTTGCTGAAAAAGGAACTTTGCGATATAGTATGCTCCGCAAGGAGATGAGTAATATCACTGACGCTGTATTGGCAACTACTTTAAAAGAGCTTATCTCCGATGGGATTGTTGCAAGGCAGTCTTATGACGAAATTCCTCCGAGAGTGGAATATTGCCTTACAGAAAAAGGCAAATCAGTAATACCGATTTTGCAAAGTATTTGTAAATGGTCAGGTGCGTATCATAAGGAAGACAATGAAAATACTTTGCTGCAATGTCAGAAATGCGATTATAATAACTAAGGGTGAGATATATGGAAATAAGATATACCGAAGAAAAAATATTCGCTAAAGAACAGATAGAAAAACTCTTTCTATCTGTTGGGTGGGTATCTGGAGAATATCCAAACAGATTATATAAAGCTTTGAAAAATTCCTCAACAGTTGTTACAGCGTGGAGTGGGGAAGAGCTTGTTGGCCTTGTAAGAGTTTTAGATGACAGCGAATTAGTTGCTTATATCCACTATCTTCTTGTAAATCCAAAATATCAAGGTAATGGAATTGCGGCTCATTTAGTTAAGTACATAAAAGAGAAATATAAAAATTATCTTTACATAGAGCTTATGCCAGAGGAAAAGAAGAATGTGCCATTTTATGAAAAATATGGCTTTAAAGTTATGGAAGGCGGTACGGCTATGTTCCTAAGCAATTATAGCGATAAGCGTTAAAGCTATTATAAATCGTTAAATTCATTTAAGAACCATATATTCTTGACCTCAAAGCTTTTGCCGTTGAGGTATTCAAGACAGCCTGCGTCAGTTGTAAATTTAAATACAAGCTTATATGAATAAAGTGCCTGATATTTATAACCACTTTTGCGGTTGTATTCGTTTTTGCCGTATTTTGAATCGCCGAGCAAAGGATGTCCTATATAAGCCATATGAGCACGAATCTGATGTGTACGCCCTGTCAGTAAATCAACTTCAACAAGACTCAAACCATTCTTTTCAGAAAGAACACTATATTTTGTCTTAATTGTCTTTGCACCTTCACGAGGCTTACTACTGATATACACACGATTTTGTTTTTCGTTCTTTTCGAGATAGGCGGTCATTGTGTCAGCTTTTTTCTCAAAATTTCCGACAGCAATGCAGAGATATAGTTTAATAAGCTCCCTGTCTTTCATCTTTTGGTTGAGTATTCGCAGAGCCTCGGCTGTTTTTGCGGCGATTACGATACCGCCTGTGTTGCGGTCAATTCTGTTGACAAGTGCAGGAGCAAAGGAATTTTCCTGCTCTGGATTGTATTCACCTTTTTCGTAAAGATAATGCTGTATTCTTGCAAGAGCTGAATCAAAGTGATAGTTTTCGTCAGGGTGGACAATAAGTCCGGGCTTTTTATCAATAAGCAGAATGTTCTCGTCCTCGTATACAACATCAAGCTTTAAAGGAGCTTTCATAAAGTCATATTCTGCCTTTTGCGGCTCGAAAAATTCGTCCTTAATATAAAGAGTAAGAATATCTCCCTCATTAAGCCTTGAAGAAATTTCACAGCGTTTGCCGTTGAGCTTGATATATTTAGTGCGGATATATTTATACATAAGAGCCTTTGGCATAGTCTTGAAGCGTTTTGTAAGGAACTTATCAAGACGCTGTCCGGCATCATTTTTACCAATTTCTATTGTTCTCATATTATACCTCTCAAAGTCTTTTGATACGATTATATCATTTAGGGCAGACAACTGCAAGGCAGTCCTTGATTTTTGCAGATAAATGTATTATCATAAAGAAAAACAGATTTTGGAGGGCTTATAATGAGTAATAAGAAAATAGGCTTTATCGGTGCAGGCAATATGGCTACTGCAATCATCAACGGAATGATTGGCAATAAGGCAAAAGAACCATCTATGATTTATGTATTTGACTTAGACAATGCAAAGCTTGATATTATGAAGCAAAAGGGTGTAAATGCTTGTGCAAGTGCTAATGAGGCTGTTGAAAAGAGCGATATTATCGTTCTTGCAGTTAAGCCACAGAACTACGAAGAAGTTCTTCTTGGTATTAAATCAAGTGTAACAGCAGAAAAGGTTTTCGTAACAATCGCTGCAGGAATTTCTATAAGCTATGTTACAGAAACTCTTGGTGTAAATTGTCCTGCTGTAAGAGTTATGCCAAATACTCCACTTTTGCTCGGCTATGGTGCAACAGCTATGTGCCGTTCAGAGAATATTTCTGATGAAGACTTTAACGAAATTTATAAGATGTTCTCACTCAGCGGAGAGGTTTGCCTTTTCCCAGAAAGCAAGATGAATGAGGTTATTTCTATAAACGGCAGTAGTCCAGCATATTTCTATCTTTTTGCTTTAGCAATGAAACAATATGCCGAGGAGGCTGGCTTTGACGGCGAAACTGCTCTTAAACTTATTGCAAAGACAATGGAGGGCAGTGCTCATATGATTCTTGAGAGCGGAGATACTCTTGAAACACTTATTCAAAAGGTTTCATCAAAGGGTGGCACAACAATAGCTGCACTTGATGTAATGAAGTCAAAGGGTATTCCTGAGGCAATCAAAGAGGGAATGGCAGCTTGCACAAAGAGAGCTGAAGAATTAGGCAAATAAGTCTTTGTAGATATTTTATAGGTCATAAAACATATCCGCCCTTCATATTATTTAACGAGATGTAAAACAGGTAGAGGAGTTAAATAATTATGAAGGGCATAGTTTTTACAAAACCAAAATTTTTAAAAAATCTTTTCAGACGCAACAGACCGAAATTTGACATCAGAAAAAATGCTATGTTTCTGTTGCTGTGCTTATTTTTGCTCGTTGGAGTAATTTTAGGCGTTATCTGTGCAAGAAATGGGGACAAGTCACTTATAGAAAAGCTTGATTTTCTATTTCTGACAGATTTTGAAAATAAGCGTAATATGGGCTTGTTTTCGGTTTTCTCTGCAAGCTTTGCCTCTGGATTTTTGCTGCTGCTTGCAACATTTCTGCTTGGAATTTCTTCGTGGGGCTTTTTCGTCCTGCCTGCCATACCACTATTTAAAGGTTTTGGTTTTGGAATTTCAACAGGCTATATGTATGCCGCATATGGTGCGTCAGGAATTTTCTATAATATTCTTGTTGTACTTCCGGGGGCGTTTATTTCAGCCTTGATTTTAATTATAATATCAAAAGAGAGTTTCAGATTTTCTTGGGATATTATGACTTCGCTAAGAGGATATAAATCTGATATTTCGGGAGAATTTCGACTTTACATAGTAAGAATATTTTGGGCATTGATAGTTCTTGCAGGTGCATCTGTTATAGATATGCTGTTTTCGCTTGTATTTTCGGGCTTGTTTTCCTTTTCTTGAAGTGATATAATATAAAATAGTTTGTCGAATAAGCTTATCTTGACATAGCGGATATCGACAGGACTATTAAAACTCAGGAGAAATAATAATGTCCAATTCTAACAGTAAGCCTGAAAAGAACGGTGCTTTAATTGATTTTCTCACCAATGTTCTGACAGAGAATTTTAAAAAGCTTGTTCTTACAAATTTATTGCTTGATATACCGCTTGTAATAATAGCCGGAATCATAGCCTTAATATCATATCTGCTCGGCGGAATTTATGTATTTATTGTAATGCTTGTTATTCCATTGCTTGCACCGTTTTCGGCAGGTGTTTTCTATATAGTAAGAAACATAGCCAAGGGTGAAAAGATAAAAATTGTAGAGCAGTTTAAGCGTGGTATTAAGGATAATGCGTTTCAGTTTTTTATACAGGGAATAATACATTACCTTGTTTTCACCGGTTTTTATTTTGCGTTTGAATTTTATCGGAGCGACCTTTCAAATCCGCTCATAATTTCCGCATTAGTAGCAAGCATAATAGTTGCACTGATTTATCTTTTTATGACCTTTAATATGGGTATGATGACGGTAACAGTAAAGCTGAAATCAATAGATATTTTCAAAAACTCGCTTTTGCTTTCATTTATGGCGATAGTTCAGAATGTAAAAACGCTATTAGCAATGTTGTTTATATTTGCATTGATATTTTCTGTAACTATTCTTATTTCTGATATGACTATTGTTATTTGTGTTCTTGCGGCACTTGTGCTTATTATTTTGCCAACTCTTATTTTTCTTGTAATTGGTTATAACTCATATCCTGCAATAAAGGATTTTGTTATTGATTCTAAAACAGAGAAAAAGCCACAGGAAGAAAAAAAAGTTATGCTACCACAGCTTACGGCAGAAGAACTTGAAGAATATGCTGAGGGCGACCCGAACGAATATGTTTATGTAGATGGAAAGATGGTTAAGCGAGCAACGGTTTTGAAAATGATTGAGAAAATCAAAGCATCTGAGGAGTCACAGCAATAACAAATTTTAAACAAAATTTAAAAGTCCACAGCTCAAATAATAATGAGCTGTGGACTTTTTATATAGCTGAAATATTTAATCAATAATATGGGCTGGAATCTCCTCTTTTGCGTTTTCTTATAGCTGTTATTATAATGCTTATTACTATTATAATAATGCTTATGACCGATACTATGAATATTGCCGGCATTGTTGCTGTAAGATATTCAAATACATCATCTACATCTTCAACCTGAGTAAGAATACCCTCATCAGACCATTTATAAGAATCATAGAGCGTACTTGTACAATCAATTTCAGATTCTCTGCCTTCGTGTTTATGCAAATCAAAATAGTAATCACTTTTTAAGAGATATTTATGACTTATTGAAAATGATACTCCGCCAATAGGGTCATCCCAGGTTACATCTACATTGTAATATTTCCCGTTAAGCTTAACTACATTCCATATATGATTAAGTTGTTCGCTTTTAGCAGTAGTATTTTCTATGCCACACTGCTTCATAACATAGCCGAAAAGTCCGGTATATGCCATACAAGTGCCTTGACCAGTCAAAAGCATATTGTATACATCAGAACTTCCCTTAGTTTCGTCATAGCTATAATTTTTTACTATATAATCGTGACAGGAATGTATTTTATCAAAATCGGTTTCTGATTTCATAATCTCATCAGTTATAAGTTGAATTCTTGAATTAAAATCATTAACCTTTATTCCAAGTTCAGAATCGCTGTATTTAAATGAAAAGTATATTGAGATGGCTTCGTCGGTTTGCTCCGAATAGCTTACTTTATATTCCTTTTCAACATAAAATAATTGAGGATTTTTCTCTATAATACTTGTAACAATTTCGCTGACATCATTTTTTTGGATATTATATCCGCTTATATCAATTTCATCATTGAAGCTTTCAAGCTTATCAACGATAAGCTGCTCAATATATGCTCTTGAGTTACCCTCATAAGCATATGCTGTCAGTGGTATTGCTGTAAGGAATGCAAGAATTAAAGAAATTATCATCTTTTTCAGAGCAATCACCCTTAATTAAATAATGATACCTTGACAATTTGCTTATTAGAAAATACTACAAGCTTACCGTTATCATCTTCCTTGATTGCGATAGAATCGAAATGTTCAGGCTTATCATAATCTGTGGTGTAGCCGTCATCATCATAAAGAACATATTCGCAAGGCTTATCTGCATACGCTATAACTTCAAAACGAGAAGTATCAATATTGTCTGTGCGGTCTGTTGGTTTGCAGAGTGGAAGAAGTTTATTTTTTCTCATAAAGAGTGGTACTTCATTCAATGCGACATCTATAAAATGATAACCCTTTGGAAGAAGCGCATATTTTCTTTGTGTTGGACTTGTGAATTTAATATAAAGCATATCTTCAGGCAGATATACATATCTTCCCCTTGCATTTTGAGTATATACAGGAGTGAGCATAAGTCCGTCACCAAACATAAGTTGGTCTTCGACAGAAGATACAAAACTATCTTCAGGGTAATCAAAAGAAAGCGGTCTGAACATCATCTTATCAGAAAGAGCCGCTTTCATATATTCGCTATAAATATATGGAATCATACTATATCTGATTGAAATTATATTCTTGAAATCTTCTGTGCTACCGAAATTGTAGCATTCCTGAGCTCTTGTTCCGAGGGCTGAGTGGTTTCTCATAAGTGGAGTAAATATTCCGAAAGCAAGCCATCTGAGCAATAAATCTCTTGTGCAGTTACCGCCAAAACCACCAAGGTCTGCACCTGTATAAAGAAAACCGCACATATTAAGCGATGGCATTTGTTTGATATTCATAAGAAGATGAGCCCACCATGATTGGTTATCGCCTGTCCAGATACCGCCATATCTGTGCATACCGATATATGACGCTCTTGAGAAAATCAACATTCTCTTATTTGGGTCGAATCTTTCAAAAGCTTCCGCAGCAGCACGAGTCATATTATAACCATAAAGATTATGCACAAGTTCGTGGCAGAGAACCTTGCCGTCCATATTATGATAAAAAGATGCATAGTCCTTGTCGCTATTGGAAAGACCTGTGAATTTATCCTTTAATTCAAAGAATGAATTTATATCCAAATCTTTTCCTTGTGCCTCTTTTGCAGCCTCAAGTGCAGATGCCAAACCCTTCTCGCTATAAAAGATTGCCGGTTCATTCATATCATTCCAGAAACCTTCTATTCCGTCATCAACAAGAGTTTTATATTTATCTCCAAACCATTTACGGGTTTTTGAGTTTAAAAAATCAGGAAAATGTGTTTTTCCGGGCCAAACTCCAGCGGTAAAATCACTTCCATTAGCAGTTTTGCAGAAATGATTATCACGAACACCCTCAACATAAACATCATAGCCATCTTCAATTTTAATGGCAGCGTCTATAATAGGAACGAGATGAATACCTTCATCTCTCATTTCTGAAACAAATTCCTTGAAATTAGGGAAGGATTTTTTATCAACTGTAAAATCTTTATAACGCTCCATATAATCAATATCAAGATATACTGCGTCAAGCGGAATACCGCTCTCGCGATATTTTTTTACAACCTTGCGAACATCGTCAGCCGTACGGTAACTCCAACGGCTCTGTTGAAAACCAAAAGCCCATTTTGGAGCAATATAACTTCTGCCGATAAGTCCTCTGAATTGTCTTACAATATCGTAAAGACTTTCGCCTGTAATAATATAAAGAGCAAAATTTCCGTTTTCACAATCAATAGAAAGTATATTACTGTCAGTAAAGCCGATATCAAATGTAACCTTTGAAGGCGTGTCTACAAAAACACCGAAACGCTCAAAGCCATCAATTAATATGAAATTATGAGCACCATAGAGTGAGCGTTTTTCTTCTGTATGAACAGGGTCATCATTACAGAAACTTGTATAAATATATCCACGCTTATTTATTCCACGATTAGCTTCACCAAGACCATATATAATATCAGCGTCAGTCATACCAAATTCGAGGCAATTTGGCTTATAGTCCTCTTCATAGAACATATCAGGTTTATCATTTTCCGGAAAGATATTAACTACAACCGCACCTGTTTCAATCGGAGAACCATAAATATACTTTTTTATCATATCAGACTTACCCTCCAAAATATGTTATTTAAAAAATCATATAAAAATCAAGTCTTTATAAATTTTTTAAAAAGAATTATTTTTAAAGTTCTTAATATGATTATATCATATAGTTAGATAAAATCAAGACATTGTATCCACTATTTACAATTTTTTATGCACTATTGATAAAAAAATTGATGACAAAAAGCATACGGTATGATAAATCAGATGCTTTCTAAAAAATCAAATATAATTCGCTGATTATTACATTACTGCCTCTAAATTTCGTTTTTAATTTTCTCTAATGCACCTTTTTCGAGCCTTGATACCTGTGCCTGACTTATTCCGATTTCCTTTGCAACCTCTGTTTGCGTTTTTCCTGCAAAAAATCTTAAGGAAAGTATACGCTTTTCTCTCGGTTCAAGTGAGCGGATAGCTTCTTTTAGTGCTATTTCATTGAGCCAGTTCATATCGTCGTTTGCATCACCGACTTGGTCCATTACATAAATAGTGTCTGCTCCGTCGGAAAAGACGGGTTCATATAATGACACAGGTTCTACTATCGCTTCAAGAGCTAAAACAACTTCTTCTTTTTTTATGCCAAGTTCCTTTGCAATTTCTTCAACAGAAGGTTCTTGATTTTTTTCGGCAGTGATACGCTCTCTTACCTGCATTGCACGATATGCTGTATCACGCATAGAGCGACTAACTCTTATGGCATTATTATCTCTAAGGAATCTTCTCACTTCTCCTATTATCATAGGTACGCCGTAAGTAGAAAATCTCACATCAAGAGAATTATCAAAATTATCAATCGCTTTTATTAAACCGATACAACCGACTTGAAATAAATCATCAGGGTTTTCACCTCTGTTGGCAAAGCGTTTTATAACACTTAAAACAAGTCTGAGATTTCCGTTTATCATATCTTCTCTTGCTTGTTTTCTTTGTTCCGGAGTTCCCTCGTGCATAATTTTAAGTAGAGCCTTTTTTTCGTTTTCGCTAAGAACTTTAAGTTTAGATGTATTTACACCACAAATTTCAACCTTTGAAAATTGCATTATATAAACCCCACTTTCTTTGATATTTTTTAGTATTAGCAAGAAAGTATGGCTTAATTCAGATTTAGGATTTTTATTGTTTGATATACACATGAATAACATATCTTATATAGATGCAGTAGCTTTTTGAGTGTATAATAGGAAATATAATTCATTATTTTGTATATTTAGTTAAAATTGTTTCGTAAAGATTGAAATATGTCAGAATTGTGGTATAATATCTTAGATATTGAATTTTTACGGAGGCTATATAAATGGATTATAAAGTAGCAATGTCAATGACTAATAGCAGCTTTAATCCTTCGGCATTGACTGTTATTGTACCAATTTTTGACGGAACCTTCAAAAATAAACTGAGTGCTACTCTCGATTCGATTCTCGATCAGATAGATATTGAACAAAATCAGATTAAGGTTATTGTTATAAATGGTATAAATTCTAAATCTTGCAGAAAAACCTGCGAAAAAGAAAAATATAAGAAAACCTTTGGCAATATTCTTAATATGGTAAGTTCTCCTGCGGATAGTCTTGCGAAAGCTATGAATATTGCATTACCGCTTGTTGAAACAGATATTTTTACAGTAATTAACTGCGGAGATATTATAAACAATAATTACCTTTCATCAGGACTTGAAAGATTTAGAAAAACGCCTGGAACAGATGTTGTTTCCACTATGGCTTATTGTATAAATAAGGCTATTACCACAAGTAAGGAAGCATATCTTTTCAATCTTTCAAAGTATAATAGATCTATGATTATCGACCTTCATAGAACACCGCAGTTTTTTCACGATTCAATCTATGCTTGTTTTATAAAGACAAGCACTGCAAAAGAATTACGCTTTAATGAACAGCTTAATTATGATGCAGGAAATGATTATATTATAAGACTTCAAGCCAAGAAAATGGCTCTATCGACGGTTTCTGATTGCTATTATAGCTTCCGTATGCCACAGGAAGACCAATTTATGTATTATCTTCCTGCACATTTCAAGGAATGGTATACAGAGGAAACAACTGAATTTTTAATCCCGCTTTTGAGCGAAATTAAGGACGAAGATGGCAAAACACCTGAATTTGTTCAGGTTGCAGCGATGTTCCATATTGCAATCCGTTTTCTTGCTAACCTTGATAATAGAAATAAGCGTACAATGGACGATGAAGAACTTCAGGATTTCTTCAGAAAGGTTCGTGCAATTCTTAACCTTATTGATGACGCAACTATCTTAAATAAGAATAAGTATAAGATTCTGAAATATAGTGCAGAAGCCGCTTTGATGTTTGAGAGAATTAAAAATGACGGCGATATAGATTTATCATACACATATTTCAAGAGAAATGTCAGAATTAACTTTAATGATGTTGAGTTGCTTGCAGTAAGTACGCTCAAGGTCGGTATTCATGTTATGGAATATCATAACGGACAGCTTGTTATAGACGGTTCTTTCAGAGGAATTATGCCTTTTGAAAACTATAAGCTCTATGCAAGCTTTAACGGCGTAGATTATGAGCTTGAAAATAACGACAGATATTCTCTTACAAAATATTTTGGAATAAGCGCTTATAAGAAATTTACTTTCCATTTAGCTCTGGACCTCAAAAGAGCGAGAAACAAACAGAGATTGTATTTCTATGCTGTTGTAAATGGTGAAAGAGTAAATCTTGGAATTTCTTTCTTACATCACTGGGCAAAGCTTACAGCTTCACCAAAGGGCGCTTATTGGAGATTTAACGAATATACAGCAGTTTATGACAGCAACACAATTCTTATAACTAAGGCAAGCGCTAAGGATACTTTCAAAAAGGAAATGAATTTCCTTAAAAATACTTTCCCACAGAGTAAGAGTATGTTCCTCAGAAGAATTGCTTATTGGGTTACAAGACCGTATTTCAAAAATAAAAAAATTTGGATTATGTATGATAAGCTCTATAAGGGCGGAGATTCGAGTGAATATCTCTATCGTTTCTGTAAAGGAAATAAGGACGGCATTACTCGCTACTATATTATAGATAAGAATACTCCGGATTATCGTAAGCTTAAAAAAGACGGTATGAAGCCACTTAAAAACCATTCATTAAAGCATAAGATGGCTTTCCTCAATGCTGATGTAATCCTTATTACAAACAGCAATACTTTCCCGTTTAATGGCTATTCTATGGAGTATTCAAGATTTATTCGTGGACTTTGTAATTTCTCTACAATGTGCTTACAGCATGGACTTACGGTTCAGAAATGTGCTATGGCTCAACAGAGAATAGTTGATAATACAAAGCGTTATTTTATCGCATCAAAGTATGAGTATAATAACCTTATGCACCATGCATATGGTTATAAGGGCTTTGATTATGTTCGTCTTACAGGTATCGGCAGATATGACGGACTTGTATCAAATGACCAAAAGCAAATCTTGCTTTCTCCTACATGGAGAATGTATAATGCTATGCCTGTTACTACAAGTGAGGGTGAACAGAGAGCATATAATCCTGATTTCAAGAATACAGTTTATTATAAGATTTATAATGACCTTATAAATAATGAAAAGCTTATCTCAACAGCCAAGGAATGTGGCTATAAGATTAAGTATCTTCTTCACCCGATTGTAAGTGCTCAGGCAAAGGATTATACTCCAAATAGTGCGGTTGAGGTTATACCATCAGTGGGTGATTTAAGCTATGAGAAAATTCTTACAGAATCAAGTCTTATGGTTACTGACTATTCTGGTGTACAGTTTGACTTTGCTTATATGAAAAAGCCACTTGTATATTTCCACCCAACAGAACTTCCCGCTCATTATGATGACGGTTGCTTCTTCTACGATACTATGGGCTTTGGTGAAATTTGCACAACTTCAGAGCAGCTTGTAGATACTCTTTGCGAATATATGCGTCAGGGCTGTAAGATGAAGCAGAAATATATTGATAGAGTTGATGATTTCTATAATTTCCATGACCATAATAACTGCGAGCGTATATATAAGGAAATTATGGATTATCAGAAGATTGTTGATAAGGATAAGATGAGAACAGGTAAATAATTTATCGAAGGGAAATTATTTTATGGAAATAGCTGTTGTTTTAATTATATTTCTTTTTTGGATTGCATTAGTCGTAGGCATATGTGCATTATTTGTATGGATTTGCAAAAAAATTGCAGAATCTAAAGGTTTGCCAAGTTCGTATATGTGGTTTGGACTTTTAGGAGTATTGGGTATAGTTATAGTTGCCGTTATGGGACCTTCATACCCTCAGTACCCACAATATCCGTCACAAAATGGACAAAATCCATATCAACAACAAAATAATTATAATCAGCCAAATACATATTTTGGCAACAATCCATATCAGCAACCACAGCAACCACAACAGCAACAGAGTTACTGCCCACATTGTGGTGCCCCTGTTGATGGATATTCTATTACTTGCGATCATTGTGGACAAATGCTCAGATAAAAATTTCATCTAAACAGCAGTAAGATAAAAAGCATAATCCCTAAAAAGAACTGGGGATTATGCTTTTTTATGTTCTGAGATTATTCATTATATAATAGTGCTTGTAATTTTATATCATTAACAGTATAATTGAATAGATTTACAAATGAAGTATATTACTTATATATAATTAGGATTATTAAAATAAAGAGTGTGTTTAAGTATGTTAAAAATAGCATTATGCGATGATGATAAAAAATTTATTGAACTTTTTTCGAGGATGATAAAAGACTATACAAAAAATAATTCAGATATTGTGGATACTTTTATAAGTGCTGATGAACTTTTAAAATCAAACACAGATTATAATTTAATTTTTCTTGATATTGATATGCCCAAAATCAACGGAATACAAGCGGCTAAATATTATGAGGAAAATAATACAGCGATTGTATTTGTTACAAATAAAGAAGCTTTAGTTTTTGAGGCTTATAACGCCACCGATTCCTTTGGATTTATAAGGAAAAACAAATTGAAAGAGGATTTTATAAGCGTTATAAAACGCTTTGAAAAGCATAATCAGCGTATCAATTTTTTAACCCTTAAAACCAATACTGGGATTATTAAAATAAAATTTTCTGATATTTACTATATAGAAAAATTCATAAACAGTATTATTGTACATACAAAAAATGAAAATTTTAAAGAGAGAAATACCATTTCAGCATTGGAAAATATATTGAAAGATTTTGGTTTTATAAGATGTCATATAGGCTATCTTGTAAATCTTGATTATATTAGTTTAATAAGTGATAAAGAACTTTTGCTTTCAAATGGTATGAAAGTGCCTGTAAGCAGAAATAAAATTCAGTTTGTTAAGTCGGAATTTCTTAAAAGGAGTGCATTTATCAATGACTAAGATTCCTCGTATAATAAAATGGTTGATTCTTTCGATATTGATTTTTGGTGTCGTCTTTGTGACATTATATCTCTACGCCGACAAAATTATATATAATAATTTTTTGTACATATCAAGTAATAAGCTCAAGGCTTTAGTCTATACATCGTGGATTTATTTAAGTGTTTTGATATTGTATCTTATAGACCGCAGGAAAAAAATCAGATATAAAAACCGAAATTATATAGATATGCTGGTATATATAATACTTCCGCTTGTGGCTATTATAGTAGTCGGCAAATGCTTTTATGAAGCTTTAGAACCTATGGAACAGAACTATAACAAGATAGATTATTATAAATATGTGCTTATGGCAATGATTATAAGTTTTTTGATAATTATACCTATTGATACTATTATCAAAAATAGTAAGAAAAAAAGTAAAGAGCTTGTTATGCAAACTGAACAGGAAATGTATAAGAGGCAGATAGATGATGCTCGAAAATATATTGAAGAAATTGCGACTATAAAGCATAATATGAAAAATCAGATATTATGTATGTCTGAATTACTTGCAGATGAAAACATAAGCGAGACACAGAAATTATGCAAAAATATCGAATCTGAATTAAATAAAACATCTTATGTCTTTAATACGGATAATTTATATCTCAATTCTATTTTAAATGTGCTTTATAAAAAAGCTACAGAAAATCATATTGATATAAAGGTTGTTGTAAAAAGCAGTTTTAAGAAAATAAATGGTTCTGATTTAATCTCATTATTGGGAAATCTTGGTGATAATTCCATTGAATCCTTAGAGACTATATCTCCTGAAAATCGTAATCTTCAAATAGCGATGTCCGAAAAAGGAGCTTATTATATTTTAACTTTTATGAACTGTATTGAAAAATCAGTTTTAGAAAATAATCATCAGCTATTTTCATCAAAACCTGATAAGCTTTATCATGGGTATGGTATAAAAACAGTAAGAAATATCGCTGAAAAATATGATGGAATAGTTAATATATCTGAGGAGGATAAAATATTTAAGGTAAGTGTTATGTTGAAAATACCAAGTATAACAAAATAAGCACCAACTATCACAAAGCTATTTTGTAATAAATTAAAAGTTGTTATATTTAAGTTGAAAGGATTAAGTTTTCAATCCGATATACTTAAATATAACAGCTTTATTTTATATATAAGAAGGTGTTTTTTATGTACAAAATATATTATTGAATTGAAAGAAGATTTAATAAAGTATTATTTGTGAGGTTGGTGGTTATATGAAAATATCAGCAAAACATTTATCAAAAACATATAAGCAGGGTAATATTATAGTTGAGGCACTAAAGCCTTGTAATTTTGAAATTAACAATGGAGAACAGATTGCAATAACAGGTACAAGCGGTTCTGGAAAATCTACGCTTCTGCATTTACTTGGAGGACTTGAGCAAGCCACTGGTGGAATTATAAGTTATGACGATATCAATTTTTCTGAAATGTCGCAAAATCAATGTGATGATTTTCGTATGGAACATATCGGAGTAATTTTTCAATCATTCAATCTTTTGCCTGAACTTACTGCATATGAAAATATAATTCTTCCTCTTATGCTTCAAAATAAGAAAATAAATAAGTCATATGTAGATAAAATTATAGACCACCTTGAGCTTAAAGACAGAATAAATCATCTGCCGGGACAGCTTTCAGGTGGTCAGCAACAAAGAGTAGCAATAGCAAGAGCTTTGATAAATAGACCTTGTCTTTTATTATGTGATGAACCTACAGGAAATCTTGATAAAAAGAGTACACAATCGGTAATAGACCTTTTGTTTGAAATGTCAAAAGAATTTTCAGTTACGCTTCTTGTAGTAACTCACGATGAAAATATAGCGAAAAGATTTTCAAGGATTATGACAATAAGTGATGGCATTTTGGGCGGTGATATATAATGAAAAGCTATTTATATCTTACTAAAAAGTACATAAAATCATATCCGAAACGATGTATAGGCATAGTTTTATGTATATCATTATTCTTGTTTGCTTTTCTTACTATTCTTTGGTACAGTGATAGTTTTAAATATACTATTGTAGAAAGTGCAAAAATAAAAAATGGTTTATATGAATATATTGGATTTAATGTAGATAAGTTTACGGTATCTGAAAATGAAAGTACACTTATTGATGAAGGAAACGGTATTCTAAAAGGGCTTTGGAAAATTTACGATAATCAAAATGATATTTGGATTGGTGATGCAAATGAGAATGTATACAAACTTTTACCGCTTGAATTTATATCAGGAGAAATGCCAAAATCAGCAAATGAAGTTGCAATAGAAAAGAGTACATATGATAAGCTTAATTTAAGTAGTGAAATAGGTGATACAGTAGAATTTACAATTAAAAATTCGGACGGAAAATCAGAAAAGAAAAGCTTTATTTTAACTGGAATCACAAAAAATTTTTCCAATAAATTAAAGAATTTGAATGATGAAACAAAAGATATTTTAATACCTTCAATATTAACAGTAAATCAAGATGTTACTCCCAACTATATTCATATATTCGCAAAGGAAGATTCTTATGTATCAAGAAATCTTAATACGGAGTATTATTACTTTAATGACAGCAAAATTGAGTATACTTCAAATTTAAAAGCAAGCGGTTTAATTTTAAATTCAATGTCTTTATTCTTTGTTTTTACTACTATTATGGGAATTATATCTGTTTATGTATATTTCTTTAAAGAGCAGGAGCAATATTTAAATTCACTTAGATGTATAGGATTTTCAAAAAGGAAATCAAGAAGATTTTTGTTTATTCAAAGCTTAATAATATGGTTAAGTGCTTTAACTATTGCGGTCATTGCATCTATAATTGTACTCTGGTTATTACAGTTTATATCGTCGTTTTCATCTAAGCAGATGTTCATAAATTTGAATCTTGTAAGCTTAATATCTACCGCATTGCTTGGAATATTAGTAATTGTTATTTCGTTTAATATTTTGCTTGGTCGTTTTTATAGAAATACTCCGTTGAGAGAAGCAATTTACACACCAAGAAAGGCAAGAAAATCACAGACAAATATTAAAAAATGCTGGCATAAGGCTTATGGCAGAAGATACAGACTTCAAAATATAACCTGTATTATGATTATATTTTTCTGCGTTGGAATGTCTATATTCGGTTCTTTTGTACCACTGTTTGCCGCAAGAGGTTCAACATTTTACGACCCGGAAGGTTTTCCGAATAATGCGGATTACTTTGTACATACATTAGGTGGAGGAAGTAGCAACGAATATTATATAGATTTTCCTATTGGTAGCGGAATAAATCATAAAATGGCAGATAGAATTATTTCTGATGATAGGGTAAAGGTTATAGACGCCTCATCTTCAGAGCTTTTCAGGGTACTTTATCTTACTTCTAAAAATCCTGAAAATAAATTACTACATAAATATGCTGTTGAATTGCGTCCTCCGGAATATAATTTCGTATTTAACAATAGTAAAAAAGATGAAATAATTAAACTTGCAGGAGGAAATAATAACGGTACAGACCAATTATTATGTATGTCTATTTTGTGTCGATCATACGACTCACTGATAGATAGCGAATTTAAGTTTGTTGATGGCAAGCTTGATGAGAAAGGCTATAAAAATGGAATAGAAGTAATAGCACCTGATGATTTATGTTCTATTGGCGATGAATTTACTATGATTATTCCAATTCCTGATAAAGATGCAACTGAAAGAGATATAAATGAACATATAAAATTTGAGGTCGCTAAGGTTAAAGTTGCCGCAACATATTCTAAAGAGCAATGTGACAGCGATAGAATTATTATATCTACGGAATATATTTTTTCAGTTTATCCAAGTATGAATTATGATAATCTACTTTTGAAAAATCTTGCACCTGATGATAAAAATTGGACAGAAGAACTTGAACAAAATCTTGATACGCTTAATTCGGCCTCGTTAAAAACAAAATACTATAATTTTGCAGAAATGCGGAGGGAATTTTATGACCAAGTGAATTTAGAAACATTACAAATTATTGTTAGTGTATTTATATTCATAGTAATAATTTTAATAGCGATTGTTTTTTCGAGTTATATTCAGGTTTGCTCAAATCTTAAAAGCTATATTATGATGAGAGCGATAGGAGCGAGAATAGAAACCGTACAAAAATTGATTATCAATGAAATAAATCGTACATTGACTACCGGAATTATATTAGGAACTATTTTGGGTAGTGCAATAGTAGCATTTTTCTCTATATTTGGTAGAAATATCAAATTATGGGATATATATCTTTTCTATGTCGCACCCGTTTTTGTAGCAACTGTAATATTACTCTATTCCGGAAGTAGAATAGCAGTAAAACGAGCAGTTCGTTCTATTATTAATCAGAATATAATTGAAAAGCTGAATACTGTAGAATAAATTGAAAAAATTTTTATTTTATATGAAATTTTAAGGTTTATCTAAGGTTCGGCAGATAGAATGTATTCATAGCAAATGAGCTGTGAATATAAAAATAACTCGGCTATACATAAGAGTTGATGCCATAGCAATAGTTATGGCTGAGCCAACGACTCTATGTTCGTGACAATAGCCCCACAGCATTATATATAATAGATTACTAGGGCACAGTCTAAATTGGCGGACTGTGCCTTAGACAATTTTATGGGAAATTTGCAAATCCTGAGTTTAATGTTATAATGAAAACAGTTTTATATATGATTTGGGAGAATAGTTGAAATGCAAAGAAATTTAACCAAAGGTCCAATAACAATAAATATCTTGCTTTTTGCTTTGCCTTTAATGTTTGGAAATCTATTACAGCAAATGTATAATATTGCTGATACATGGGTTGTTGGCAGATATTTAGGTTCAGACGCTTTGGCGGCAGTAGGCTCATCATATACCCTTATGACTTTTTTAACCTCAATAATCATTGGGCTTTGTATGGGGAGTGGAGCGGCTATTTCTATGCAGTATGGGAGCGGAGATAGCAAGAAAATGCGTCAAAGTGTTTTTATGTCATTTTGCTTGATTGCGGGAATGTCTATTGTTCTGAATATTATCGTATATATTGGTATGGATTTTATACTTTGGGCTTTGCAAATTCCGAATGAAATTCAGGCTATGATGAGAGATTATCTTGAAATAATCTTTTTGGGTATTACGGCAACATTTCTATATAATTACTTTGCAAATTTGCTTAGAGCGATTGGAAACTCCGTTGTTCCGTTGCTATTTCTTGCGGTTTCCGCTATATTGAATGTTGTGTTAGATTTGTTATGTGTTCTTGTATTTAACTGGGGAGTTAAGGGTGCGGCAATAGCAACGGTCTTTTCGGAGTTTATTTCTGCAATAGGTATAGCTATATATACTTTCAAGAAATTTAAACAACTTATTCCTAAAAAAGAGGATATGAACTGGAATAGAAATAATCTTTCTGCTATATTAAATCTTTCGGTTATGACGAGCTTGCAACAGTCAATTATGAATTTTGGAATTCTGATGGTGCAAGGACTTGTAAATAGCTTTGGAACAGTAATTATGGCGGCTTTTGCGGCGGCTGTAAAGATAGATTCCTTTGCATATATGCCTGTACAGGATTTCGGGAATGCTTTTTCTACATATGTTGCTCAGAATTATGGTGCCGGCAAACAAAAACGGATTCGCAAGGGAATAAAAAGTGCCTTTGTTACTTCAGCAATTTTCTGTGCTATAATAAGTTTGTTGGTAATAGTTTTTGCAGAACCGCTTATGTGTATATTTATAAATCCTGAGGAAACAGAAATTATTTCAGCTGGTGTTGTATATTTGTGCATAGAGGGTTCGTGCTATATTGGAATTGGAATACTATTTTTACTATATGGCTATTATCGTGCAGTAAATAAGCCATTTATGTCGGTGGTGCTTACAGTAATTTCATTAGGCACAAGAGTTCTTTTGGCATATATTCTTTCGGCAATTCCTGCGATAGGCGTTATAGGGATTTGGGTATCTGTACCTATTGGTTGGGCATTAGCGGATATGACAGGAGTAGTATATTACTTTCTGAAATCTAAAAAACAGCTTGAGATGATTAAAAATAATGAGTAAGAGTTTTATATAATAAAAAATTCTTCTTTTTAAGAAAGTAACTATCTGAGGGGGCGAACATAGTTCGCTCCTTTATTTTTTAGTTTGGTATAAAATAGAAATAATATTTATAAAATATTTTTACAGATTATAGTCAAGTAGTGTATAATGATTGTAATAGGTGTTTATATTGAGTGAACTATTTGAAAAATATATAGCTAATTTTTACGAACAGCCTTGTCCTGCTTGTGGTGAGTATTGTATAAGTTATAAACAACGAAGTTCGGCAACTGCTATTGGTTTAGATACGGTTACGAATTGCCCTAAGTGCGGAAAAGAATTGTTGATATATTATAGTACATATACCAATATCATAAGGGCTGTATTATATTCCTCAATATTTTTACTTATAGCTTTATCTTTGGCTATCTCAGATTTAGATAGACTTTTGAATATAGCTGATTCCTTAATAATTGCTAACATAGGAATTCGTAGAGCAGTTTATATTCCTTTTTCTGTAATTGATATTAGCGATGAGGTTAAATTGAGATATTACAAAAAGGCTCGATATACAAGACTGGTTGTTTTTTGTGTTGCGATTCTAATTATATTTATAATATATTATAATACTGTATATTTAACTTTATCAAAAGGATTTTATATATGATTTATAAGAATAAAAGAAAGGTTGATTGTATGAAAAGTGAAGATAAACCAAATGGGGAAGAAATAAGTGAAATAATGAAGAAAATAAAAGATTAGTTAAGGTTTGATAAAAAATTTAAAAGCTTTTTAAATGAATTTAATATAATTTATAATTATATATTATTTTAAGTAAAAATTGAATTGCACAGGCTTGGTTTTAATTGGCCTGTGCAATATTTTTATGCCTATTTTGTAAAAGTAGCTTATATAAATCAACCTATAATGGTGATTATATATAAAATAGAGAAATTATTTTATCTGCATTGACAAGGACTTTATTTGAGTATAGACTAATTGGTAGTACCAATTTAGGAGGAGAATAATGAAATATTTAAAGCAATTCGGGATAATTATTATCATTTCTTTTATAGGCGAACTTATGAATATGTTCATACCTTTGCCTATTCCTGCAAGCATATGGGGACTTGTACTTATGTTCCTATGCTTAAAGCTTCATATTATTAAGCCAGAAGATGTCAGAGAAACAGCAAAATTACTTATAGAAATTATGCCGATTATGTTTATTCCGGCAGCGGTTGGCTTGGTTGAATCGTGGGGGTCTATACAATCAAATCTATTGGCTTATGCTGTAATAACTGTTATATCTACAATTATTGTTATGGCAGTTTCGGGTATCGTAACACAGGTTATTATAAGAATGGACAGAAAGAAGAAAAAAGTATGAATGATTATTTTCAGAATTCAGTATTTTTTGGTGTTGCAGTAAGCTTACTTGCTTATGGTTTGGGAGTTGTGCTGAATAAAAAAACAAAGCTTGCTATTTTAAATCCGCTTTTAATTTCGATTGTTGTAACTATTCTTGTTATTACTTTAGGCCACATAGATTATGATACTTATAATTATGGAGCAAAGTATCTTAGCTATCTGTTGACACCTGCAACAGTTTGTCTTGCTGTTCCGCTTTATGAAAAGCTTGAACTTTTGAAGAAAAACATCAAGGCGGTTATTGCTGGAATCGGTACCGGAGTAATTACATCATTGCTTAGTGTAGCTGTTATGGCGGTTTTCTTTAGTCTTAGCCACGAGGAATATGTAACCTTCTTGCCTAAATCTATTACAACAGCTATTGGTATGGGCGTTTCTGATGAATTGGGCGGCTATGTTAACCTTACAGTTGCTGTTATTATTGTCACAGGGATTATAGGCAATATTATGGGCAAGTTTGTATGCAAAATTTTTCATATTACAGAACCTATCGCAGTGGGAATTGCATTCGGAACATCATCACACGCAATGGGTACATCAAAGGCTATGGAAATCGGTGAAGTTGAGGGTGCTATGAGCAGTCTTTCGATTGTTGTATCAGGTATTCTTACTGTAATAGGAGCATCTGTATTTTCTATGTTTCTGAAATAAATGGGGTGAAATGCTTGGCTGAACAAAATCACGAATACGAGAAGGTAATTGATTATATTCGCACTCAAATAAAAGTTGGAAATCTTACTATAAATTCTAAGCTTCCTACTGAAAGAGCAATAGCCGAAGAACTTTCAATAAGCCGAAATTCTACAAGAGAAGCCTTGCGTATTTTAGAACATATGGGAATACTTAAAAGTGTTCACGGTTCAGGAAATTACTTGACAGATAATGTTTCTATGCAGATGTCTGAAATGTTGCGATATATGATATTGCTTAAAAGCATTTCTAAGCTTGATATATGCCATTTTCGTAGAGATATGGAAAAATCTGTTTGCCGAGTGGTAATGGAATCTGAAATAAGTGAAAATGAGCTTGATAAAATGTCAGAAATACTCGATTTTGAATCCGATAAATATGGCGAAGCTGAGCGAGATAGACTTTTTCATTATTCACTGGTATATGCCACAGGCAATAAGCTTTGGATATGTTTTATGGAAGCTATTATGGATATTTATAGAGAGTGGATAGATGAGGTTCTTTCTAATGCTGATAGTGATACAAAAAAGCTTTTGAAAGAGGTACATATTGATATAATTTCTGCGATAAAAGAAAGAGATATGGCTAAATGTGAAGCTTCAATAGATAAGCATTATGATATAATTGAAAAAGAACTTTTTATGAGGTGATTTATTATGAAATATAAGGTTTATATTTTTGATATGGACGGTACAATTCTTAATACACTTGAGGACCTTGCAGACGCATTGAATTATTCGCTGAGAACAAATAACTATCCGGAAAGAACCATAGATGAAGTAAGAAGATTTGTAGGAAACGGTATATATAAGCTTGTAGAAAGAGGCGTACCAACTGATACTGAAAAAGCAGATATAGACAAGGTTTATAAGACCTTTCAGGAATATTATTCTGTTCATTGTGAGGATAAGACAAAGCCTTATGATGATATAATTGAAATTATAGAAAAGTTGAGAGCGGAGAAGTGTCAGATAGCCGTTGTTTCAAACAAGGCAGATTATGCTGTACAAAAGCTTTGCGAGAGATATTTCCCGGGTTTGATAGATATAGCAGTAGGTGAGCGTGAAAATGTAAGAAAAAAACCTGCTCCTGATTCTGTATTAGAGGTTTTGAAAAAGCTTAATGCAGATAAATCAACGGCAGTTTATATCGGAGATTCTGAGGTTGATATTCAGACAGCCAAAAATGCTGATATGGATTCAATTATAGTAACTTGGGGATTTCGTGAAAAGGTTTATCTGCTTGAAAATGGTGCAAAACTTACAATAGATAAGCCAAACGATATACTTAAAGTTTAAAATTTCGATAGATAAAAATAAAGCATAAATGGCTAAAATTCAAAGCGAAATTAGCCATTTATGCTTTTTATAATATGAATTTGATGACACTTGGGAGTGGCGGCTTGCTGCTAGGGGCAAACTTTGTTTGCCCATTCGGTAGTTTGTTGATACCGAAAGTCTTAAGCGGCGAGCCGCCGCTCCCAAGACGCGTAATCGGTTTTGCAAGCAAAACCTCGACATCTGCAAGGGCGGTTTATTACCGCAAATAAAGAAATTACCAATGAACTAACAAAGGCTCCGCCGTAGGTGACCACTTTTGGAAACCGCAAGCCTTTGAAAAGGTTCGAGCGAAACTTTTAATTATCTTAGGGAAGTCTATTAGTTAATCGGTATTTCATTGAAAATTTTTTCGACCGCATTAATAATCTTCCCTAATCCATCACGAGCGAGACTTGTCGATCGATTCCGCGTCTTGACTGCGGAGGCACTCCGCCTTGAGCAAAACTTTTGAGTGTTTTAGGGAAAGCTTTTAAGCTAAGCATTTTTATTTTCTTACAGAAATACCTCTATTAGAAAGATAATCTTTAAGGTCTGGTATAGCTATCTCGCCAAAGTGGAAAAGAGAAGCCGCAAGAACAGCGTCAGCCTTTCCTTCAGTGAAAGCGTCATAGAAATGTTCCATACTTCCTGCACCGCCTGAGGCAATAACAGGTATACCTACATTTTCAGAAACAGCTCTTGTAAGTTCAAGGTCATAGCCATTCTTAACGCCGTCACAATCCATACTTGTGAGAAGAATTTCGCCAGCACCACGCTTTTCGGCTTCAATAGCCCATTGAAGAACATCTTTTCCAGTGTTTATTCTTCCGCCGTTTATATATACATCCCAACCGCTGTTATCTGCTCGGCGTTTTGCGTCAATCGCAGTAACAACGCACTGAGAACCAAACTTATAAGCTGCCTCGTTGATGATTTCAGGTCTTTTTATAGCCGCTGAATTAACTGAAACCTTGTCCGCGCCGGCACGAAGAATTTCTGTAAAATCATCAACAGTTCTGATACCGCCACCAACTGTAAACGGAATAAATACGCTATCTGCAACAGCACGAACAATATCAACAATTATACCTCTTGCGTCTGAGGAGGCTGTTATATCGAGAAGAACAAGCTCATCTGCACCCTGCTGGTCATAGATTTTTGCTGCTTCAACAGGGTCGCCGGCGTCACGAAGATTAACAAATTCAGTACCTTTTACAACTCTGCCGTCTTTAACATCAAGACAGGGAATTATTCTTTTTGCGTACATTTTAAAACCCCCTTAGCGTTTTGTAATATCAATGAAGTTTTGGAGAATCTGCAAGCCGACTTTACCGCTTTTTTCAGGGTGAAATTGGGTAGCAAATATATTATCCTTGCGAACTGAGGCATCAATTTTTACGCCGTATTCAGTTTGTGAAGAAACTATGCTCTGGTCTTTTGCAGTAAGAAAATAAGAATGTACGAAATAAACATAAGGCTCACCCTCAATGCCCTTAAAGATTCCATCGTGTTTGAGTATTTTAAGAGAGTTCCAACCCATATGAGGAATTTTAAGTCCTGTATCCGCAGGAATCTTTGTGATTGTACCGTCAAGCAAACCTAAACCCTTAGCGTTTGGACTTTCTTCGCTTTCGGAGAAAAGAAGCTGTAAACCAAGACAGATACCAAGAAACGGCCTTTCTCTTTCAATAAACTCCAAAACAGCGTCTTTAGCTCCTGTTTTTATCATTGAATCCATAGAATCTCCAAAAGAGCCAACTCCAGGCATAATTGCGCCGTCAGCCTTGAGAAGTTCTTCCTTTTTGTTTGTAACAATGCAGTCACAGCCGATAAATTTCAAAGCTTTGACAACGCTCTGAATATTTCCTGCACCATAATCTATAACAGCAATCATTAAAAACCCTCCTTTACAATATAAAATATTTTATCATATTTTGCCTATGTCTGCAAGGACTTGTTTATTATAAGGGAAAATACGAAAATAATATACAATGTTGCCTTTGTCGAGATTATAAGGTATAATATAAATCATAAAACAAATATTGAAAGGAATGTGATTAAGTGGACATTGTAATCTTAATATGCTGTATTATTATTGTTGCGTTGCTTGTTTTTTTGATAATGAAATCAGGCAAAACTGTTGTAAGCAATAATAACAATGGTGAAATCGAGGAATTGAACAAAAAGCTTGATATGCTGAAATCAAGTCTTGACGCACAAAGTAATCTTCTTATGAATCAATCTATATCACAAGGAAATTCTACTGTAAAACAAATTTCTATACTTGGAGATAGCCTTAGAGATGAGCAAGGCAGACAGCAAACCCGAGCCAATGAGATACTTGCCAAAATTGATAATAAAATGCTTGCTCTCATTAAGGAAAATTCAGAAAGTCTTGATAAAATCAGGCAGGATATTCTTGTAACACTTGAAAGTATACGCAAATCAAATGCAGAGAGCCTTAATAAAATAAATGTCACAGTAAAGGAAAACACCGAAAGTCTTGATAAAATCAGACAGGAAGTTCTTGAAAATTTTGATAGAATACGCAATTCTAATACCGAAAGTCTTAATAAAATAAACGGCACAGTAAAGGAAAATACTGAAAATCTTGATAAAATCAGACAAGATATTCTTGCAACATTTGAAAATATACGCCGTTCTAATACTGAAAGTCTTGATAAAATCAATAATACAGCAAAAGAAAATACCGAAAGTCTTGATAAAATAAGACAGCAGATTCTTAAAAATCTTGACGATATACGCAATTCAAATGCAGAAAGCCTTGATAAAATCAATGACACAGTAAACGAAAAACTTCAAAAAACACTTGACGATAAAATCTCTAAATCTTTTGAAACTGTTAATAAGCGTCTTGCGGAAGTTTATGAGGGTTTGGGCGAAATGAAAAATGTTGCGTCCGGTGTTTCAGACCTCAAAAATGTTCTTTCTAATGTTAAGACAAGGGGCATTATGGGCGAGATTCAGCTTGGCGCAATACTTAGCGAAATACTTGCTCCGGAACAATTTGAAGAACAGGTTGCAGTAAAGCCGAACAGCAGTGAAAAAGTTGATTTTGCCGTAAAACTGCCTGGTATGGAAGACGGAGAATATGTATATCTTCCGATTGATTCAAAATTTCCTGGCGATACATATTCTAATTTGCTTGAGGCATATGATAGCGGAAATGCTGATGAACTCAAAACAAAAAGAAAAACTCTCGAGCTTGAAATTAAGAGATGTGCAAAGAGTATTCATGATAAATATATTGTCCCTCCGCATACTACTGATTTTGCGATTATGTTTTTACCATTTGAGGGCTTATATGCTGAAGTAGTTAATATGGGTTTGGTTGAAGTTTTGCAGAAAGAATATAAAATCAATATTGCAGGACCTTCTACTATGGCAGCTATGCTCAATAGCTTACAAATGGGCTTCAGAACTCTTGCTATACAGAAAAAGAGCGGTGAAGTATGGAAGATACTTGAGGGAGCAAAGAAAGAATTTGCTACCTTTGAGGGAGTTCTTGATAATACAAGAAAACGCTTAAAACAAGCCGATGATGAACTTGAAAAGCTTGTTGGTACTCGAACAAGAGCTATAAATCGTAGGCTAAGTACAGTAGCAACTCTCGATTCATCAGAAGACGCTGAAAAGTTATTAGACATAAACTGATTACCAATTTCATAAGACTAAACTATCGAGCGGGTGAACAAAGTTCGCTACTACGATTAGTTTACCAACTTACCAAAGACAAATAAAAGTTTTGCTCAAGGCGAAGTACCTCCGCCGTCAAGACACGATGCGTGACCGCACAGAACAAGACACGAAATCGCTCGACAAGTCTCGCTCGTGATGGATTAGAGAAAATTGTTGACGCGGTCGAGGAAATTTCCAATGAACTACCGATTAACTAACAGACTTTCCTAAGACACTTAAAAACTTGCAGTTTCCAAAGGTATTTACCTACAGCGGAGCCTTTGGTAATTCATTGGTGATTTCTTTATTTGTGGCAATAAACCGCCCTTTCAGATGTCGAGGTTTTGCTTGAAAAAACGATTCCGCGTCTTGGGGCGGCGACCCGCTGCTTAAGAGCAAAGCCCTTAACAGCTCTTGCTCCTTTAAGGACGGACTTTGGTCCGCCATTATGACTGATATTGCTAACAAGCTACCAAATAAGCAAATACAGTTTGTTGCTATCATTAGAATTATAAAAATAAAAAACTTCCGTAGCTTAATATAAAACTACGGAAGTTTTTTTGCATTTAACTTTTAGCAACCGCCACCCATAAAGTGTACAACTTCTATTATGTCACTGTCATTTAGAATAACCTCAGAAAAATTTTCTCGTGGTACAATCTCATCATTGCGTTCTACGGCAATTCTTTGAATGTTATAGCCTTGTTCTTTAAGAAATTCCTCAAGTGTTGTCGCTTTTGTTAGCTGAATCTGTTCTCCGTTTACTTTCATTGCAATTCTCCTTCGTTTGATTTTTGAATATTATAGCATATCAGAGTAAATAGAGCAACAGCTTATCTTCTTGTTGTCTTTGGCTTTGCTGTCATTCGCTTGATTGGTCTATTAATTTTTTTCACTTCAAAGATAACAGTTCCAAAAGGCGGCACAGTAACTTTCGCAGTGCAAGGGAAGTTATTATAAGGAATATCTTCTGATTTGATTTTTTTATCATTTCTTACATTGCAGCCACCATAAATATCCCATTCAGTATTGATAATTTCAGTGAGTTCACAAGGATATTCTGTCCCGATAGGGAAATTCTCATGAGTTACAGGAGCACAGTTCATAATAACTATAAAGGCATCTTTTTCGCTTTTTCTTATATAGGAATAAATATTGTTGTGGTTATCATTAGCATCAATCCATAAGAAACCGCTGCTGTCATAATCGTGTTTATAGAAAGCGGGGTGAGCCTCCATAACTGCGGATATATCATTGAAGAATCTTGCAAATCCGTTGTGTGATGGATATTTAAGCAAGAACCAGTCAGGCTCTTTAGTTTCGTCCCATTCACGGAATTGTGCAATTTCATTACCCATAAAATTAAGCTTTTTACCGGGGTGAGTAAACATATATGCATAGAGTGAACGAGCCTGAGAAAATTTTTCGCCATATAATCCCCACATTTTATTGACGATAGTTGCCTTTCCATGAACAACTTCATCATGTGAAAGTGGGAGCAGATAGCGTTCATTGTAGAAATAAGCCATAGACCAGTTAATTTTATTGTGATGATATTGGCGGAGGAATGGGTCAAGCTTGAAATATTCAAGAGTATCATTCATCCAGCCTAAATCCCATTTATAATCAAAGCCTAAGCCACCCTTTTCAACAGGGCGGGTAACATTCGGGAAGTCGGTTGAATCTTCTGCAATAAGAATAACATTTCTGAATGTATTATCAAGATTCCAGTTCATCTTACGGACGAAATCCAAAGCTCTGTCGTTAATTCCTCTGTCTTTGTTGCCCATCCAGTAGATAGCATTGCTGATAGCGTCCATACGAATACCGTCAAAGTGGTATATATCGAGCCAGAATGCAGCAGAACTCATAAGAAAGCTCTGAACCTCGCCTTTTGAGAGATTAAAGTTATAAGAACCCCATTCACTTTGATTTACATCTGACGGTGGATACTCATAAAGTGGTGTGCCGTCAAACATACCCATTGCGTAGTCATCACGGACAAAATGTACGAATGCAAAGTCAATAATGACGCCAACGCCATTATTATGGCACTTATTTATGAAGTTCATCAAATCCTGAGGTTTGCCATAACGGCTTGTCGCACTGAAATAACCGGCAGCCTGATAACCCCAAGAGCCGTCAAATGGGTGTTCTGCAAGCGGAAGTATTTCGATGTGTGTGAAATGATGTTCCTTTACATAAGCGATAAGCTCGTCCGCAATTTCGCTATAATTATACCAAAGTTCATCAGGCTTGCTTTCTTCAGTGATACCGCCGTTAGGCATTTTCCAAGAACCAAAATGAATCTCATAAATGTTAAAAGGTTCATCATACAGCTTTGTGCGTGAATTTATCCACTTAGAATCGGTAAACTTAAATTTATCAAGCGATGCTATAATAGAGGCTGTACCTGGTCTTAGTTCAGATGCAAAAGCGTATGGGTCGGCTTTGTCCACTATTCTGCCATTAGCCTGATATACTCTATATTTGTACATCTGACCTTCACAAGCGTTAGGAACAAAAAGTTCGTAAAAACCTCTGCCATCGTTTTTCATAGCACTGTTTTCGCCGTTCCAGCCGTTAAATTCTCCGATAAGCTCAATTCTACGAGCAGCAGGTGCATATACTCGGAACATTACACCACCATCAGTTATATGAGCGCCAAAATATTTATAAGCATAGAAACATTCTCCACGATAAAAGACTTCGGATGAAAAATCAAGCATTATAATTCCTCCTATATATAATATTCCATGCTTAGTATAGCAAAAAATCAAATTATTGTCACTATACATTCCTAAAAATTTGTAAAACCAAAAAAGAATTTTGTAGAAAATATTCATAGATAATCAACTTTTATAAAAGGCAAATTAGTTGAAAAGTGCAGAATATGTATTAGCAAATTAGACAGAATTAGGAAATAAATTTAAAATGAGTAGGAAATTAGCTGAAATTCCTATATATATATTGACAAATGCCCAAAAAACAATAGAATAAATAGTGCATGGTAAATTGAAAAAGTATGGGTTTCAATATATGTTGAAGACGCAGTAAATAATCATTCGGCAGTTATTTTTTCACAGCAATCGGCTTACCTTATCAATGTCGAAGTTTCGCAGTGCAAAACTGATTCCGCGTCTTGTCTGCGGCGGCTCGCCGCAAAGTTTCGCTCGAACCTTTTCTACACCAGCTTTGCTGGTGAAATCTGTTCGCAGTGTTGAGGGACGGAGTCACTCATGGGGTTTAAGGGTAACGCCCTTAAAATCTCTTACCCTCTAAGTGCGAACGAGGTTCGTATTTTATATAAAATAAGTTTTATCTGTATTTTTTATTTAAAAATTTAAGGCGGTGTTATAATTTGGGAATGATTTGGAATGACCATAAAGGTTTTGGAAAGCAAATCTTTATTCTTGCAAAAAATGAACTTATTAAAACTTATAAGGGTGCGGTAATCGGACCGCTTTGGGCAGTTGTTAAACCGGTATTTACATTGTTTGTTTATTGGTTTGCGTTTGCTATTGGTGTTCGCGGAGGTGCGGCTCGTGACGAGCTTGGTAACGGAACTCCATACTTCATATTCCTTATGGTTGGATTTGTGCCGTGGTTCTTTATAAATGATGCAATTCTTATGGGTTCTAAATCAATTCGAACCAATAGTCAGTTTGTCACAAAGGTTTCGTTTCCTGTTTCCACAATAATGTCTTATGTCACTCTTTCAAGACTATTTGTACATTTCTTCTTGTCTGTTTTGATGTATTTATATATGCTTCTTGCAGGAATACATCCGATGTGGTCTAATCTTGAATTTTTCTATTATTGTCCGCTGATGTTTATGTTCTTCTTGGCACTTTCGTGGTCTACGGCTCCGATGTGTGCGTTCAGCCGAGATTTTGAAAATATGATAGTTTCCTTTATGTCAGGTCTTTTCTGGCTTTCAGGAATTATCTACAATTCATATACGATAGAATACGACTGGCTTAGAAAGATAATGTACTTCAATCCTATTAACTATTTTGTAAACGGTTATAGAAAAGCCTTCCTTACAGGAGCACCGCTTTTCGATAATTCAACGGAAACAATTATATTCTTTGCAGAATTTGTAGTGATAGTATTCTTAGGAATCTTTAACTTTACAAGACTAAGAAAGAGATTACCTGATGTACTGTAATGGAGATGTAGCATGATAAAAATTGAAAGCCTTTTTGGCGATAACAAATATAGCTATATGCTTGATGATTTCAAATATATAGCAAATTCAAATTTAAACTTTGATAAGCTGAAGAATAAAACGGTTCTCATAGTTGGTGAAAATGACGCTGTAAATGAAAGTACAGCGTTTTCGCTTTTATTGAGAAATGACCTTTTTGGCGATAATATAAAGGTAATATCTGTCGGAAAGCTTAATCAACAGGATAGAAGTGATTTCACAGCTATTAATGATTTATTTGAAAATTTTGATAAAATAGCAGAAAGTACGCTTGATTATATAATCTTTATTTCTACAAATGAATATGATATAGCTAAATCAAAGACAAGTATAGGCACACTTCTTGCAAAAAGCAAGACGATGATTTCATCTGTTATGGCTCTTGCCGCAAGAAAAAAAGCTCGACTTGTATTCGTTTCTCCTATGGATATTTATGGCTCAGTACATAACGGTTTTGAGCCTATAAAAGAAGATGAAGTCGGATATATTTCTCTTACAGATTCAAAAAATCTCAGTGGAGCAGATGCAAGATTTTCTGAAACCTTAGTAAGTAGCTTTGCTAAGGAAAGAGGCATATCCGTAAGCTTTGCGAGATTACCTATTATGTACGGCTATGGCAGAGGACTTTGCTCAAAAAATAGCAAGAAAATTTTCAAGCTTATTCAGGATTCTAAAACCAATATAGCAATTTTGCCAAAGCTTGCTGACGAAAAAATGAGCGTAGTTTATCTTGCGGATTGTGTAAGGGCAATATTGTTTATCTTACTAAATGGTAAAGATAATGAGGCTTATAATATAGCTTTCAAGAATAATACAGCTACTCTCCGTATGATACTTACTACCGCAGAAAAACTTCAAAAGAAAAATCTCACAGCAGAAGAACCACAGGAAAGCTCATTTATGACGCCTTGCTTAATTCTTGATGGTGAAAAACTTTCAAATCTTGGTTTTAAAGAACACCTCACTCTTGAAGAGGGTGTACAAAAGGTTCTTAATTTATAAAGAAGGGCGAATTGCTTAATGAATATATCTGAAATATTGGGTGAATATGAAAGAGATTACGCTCTTGCAATGCTCGGAGTAGAGGATTTCCCATACAAGAAATTGAGCGGAAAGACGATTGTTGTTGACGGCGAGTCTGAATATATGAAGCTTACTGTATGTATGAGCTTGCTTGCTCTTAATGACAAAGAAAATCTTTCTATCAAGGTTCTTATGCTTGGTAATGGCAATGAACTTTCTGAAAAGCTTACAGAAAGAAATGATTTTTCACTTTGCAGTTATGAACAAGCTGCCGCTACTGAATATACTTTCTTTATCTCAACTGGTATATGCGGTTTAGAGCTTGACGGAACATCTGCGGAGTATTGCAGAATAACAAACAATTTTGCAAGAGCTATTTCAACAGCAAAAAATTGTCTTGAAAGATGTATTTTGCTTTCAGATTATCGTGTATATGGCGAGCTTGAGCGTGGTTTGGTAATTTCTGAAAACGAAGCAGGCTTTGTTCCATTCTCAAATAACGGCGATATGTCGCAAACCACAGCTGTTTCAATAGAAACATATTTTTCTGCATATGCAAAGCAGTTTAATTTGCCAACAGTAATTTTGCGTTCAGGAATTTTACTTGGTGCAAAGGCTGAACTTCCGAAAAATTTCACAGATGAGCTTTTTAATGCAGTTGCAGAGGGTAAACAAATTTCTTTGCCTAATACACGCAAAAAATATTCATTCACATATCTGAATGAAGTAATTCACGCATTGCTTTATGCTTTCTATGAATTTAAGGAAAATTCTGTATTTAATGTTATAAGCAGAAATGCTACAGTTTCAGTCGGTATGCTTGCAAGTATGATTTATGACATTTACCCAGACCTTGCAAAAATAGAACTTACAGCTTGTGAAAATGACCCTTATTATGGCACTGCAATGAATAATGCTATGATAGTTAATTCCGGTTGTGAGCCTCTCCTTGAGCTTAGTGAAATAATTCAGCTTTGCGTAAAAAGCAGACAGACTGATGAGCCTTTCGGTTATGACGCTTCTCACGAAGGAAAGATGGTCGATATACAGAATGTTTTGGTTGGTTATCTTCTTGAGTTCGATAGAATTTGCCGAAAGCATAATATAAAATATTTTCTTGGCGGAGGAACTTTGCTCGGTGCGGTAAGACACGGAGGTTTTATCCCTTGGGACGATGATGCAGATATTATGATGCTAAGAGAGGATTACGATAAATTCCTCGAAATTGCCCAAAGTGAGTTGCCGGAAGGTTTGACCTTGCAAACCTCTAAAACAGATAAATATTGCCACTATCCATTTGCAAAAATCAGGCTTGATAATACTATGTTCGCAACAAAGTATTCAAAGACGCACGGCAAAATGAATAACGGTATGGCGTTTGACATATTTGCTCACGATAATACCGCAAATTCTGCACTGGGACAAAAGCTCCATTTGCAGTTTACACTTTTGATTCGTGCTATGATATTCAATAAGTGGAATCACCGAAAGATTAACAATAAGAAAAAAGTACAGTCTTTCGTTGCGAATATTTTGAAAGCGATTTTCCCGATAAGAGTTTCACAGTGGATACAGTATAGAATATTTAAAATATTCAAGCATAAGAAAAATGCGAAGTATCTTTATGATGGAATGGGCAGAAATGTTTATCATGGAGCATTCCCGAAATCATATCTTGATGAAGTTATTTATGTAAAGATTCATGGCCACGATTTTCCGATTCCAAAGGAATATGATAAGTATTTGACTTATCTTTACGGAGATTATATGAAGTTGCCGCCTGCAAGTCAGCGACAAACGAGTCATAGCATAGTGCAGCTTGATATGAGCGAGTACTCAAAATTTGAAGTTAATAAATAATGTAAGTTTGGTGAAACTTAAAAGTTTTGCGTGAGCCTTTGGTCGCTCTCCGCAGAAAGCGAAAAACTTTTGGGCGAAACTCAACATTTCATTGCTCTTTGAGCGGCGGATTTTATCCGCCGTTTTTTTGTTATCAACATTAGCCATTAAGGGCGAACTCTGTTTGCCTACTTGGTAGTATGTTAGCAACAGGGCGGACGAAATCCGCCCTTACAGGGGCAAGAGATGTTAAGGGCTTCGCCCTTAAGCGGCTCGCCGCAAATAAAGAAATTACCAATTAACTACCAAAGGATCTGCCGTAGGTGACTACCTTTGGAAACCGCAGGCCTTTAAAAAGGCTTGACATAAACTTTAATTTTCTTAGAGAAGTGAATAAGCCAATCGTAGGGGCGAACTGAGTTCGCCCGCTCGGTAGTTTAGTCCTCTGCGTGGATAAACTTCCCTCACTCACTACGAGCGAGGCAAAGCCGAGCGATTCCGCGTCTTGGGGGCGGAGGCACTCCGCCGCGTCTTGGGAGCGGAGGCACTCCGCTGCGCCTTGTCCTGTGCGGTCACGCACCGCCTTTTTATATATTGGTTATATTCTCTGCTTTTGTTGCATATAAATTTTTAGAACTAAAAAAGGAGAGGATATTGTATGGAATATGTTCTGTTGAAAAAGGCATTGAGTGTGTGCGAAGCTGTGTTTGAGGGCAGCAGTGAACAGCCTGTCGATATAGACTTCACTTTGCCTGATTATTGTCCCGATATAGAGAAAATTCTGAAGTGTACGGCAACTCCGTACATATCAATGAAAAATCTTTCGGGAGGAAACCTCGAAACTGACGGTGTAGTTAATATTAAAGTTTTGTATCTCGATTCTAAAAATAAAACTATAAGGTGCTGTGAGCATACTTCGCCGTTCTCTTGCTCATTTACTATCAAGGGAGATTCTGAAAACGCTGTTGCAAGCGTTTCTTTAAAGACGGAATATGTCAACTGCCGAGCCTTGACACCAAGAAGACTTGATATTCATGGTGCGTTTACCGTTTCTGCGAGGGTGCTTAAAGAATCTCAGCAGGAAATTCCGGAAACTGTTCAAGGGGACGATGTTGAACAGAAAAGCAGTACAGTTCCAATAAGTTCTCTTGTGGGAATTTCAAGCGGAATTATCAACATCAATGAAACTCTTGATATTGGAAAAAATCGTCCCGCTCCGCAGACAATTATCCGAACTGAACTTACAGTCAGCCATTCCGAGCCGAAAATTGCTGCCGAAAAGCTGATTGTTAAGGGCGAGGCAGTTCTGAAAATATTATATGTTACAGACCTCGAAACAGGCGAGCTTGATACAGCAGAATTTAGTATTCCGATAAATGAAATGCTTGATGCATCGGGAATAAGTGATTCTGATACTTGCGATATGGAGCTTACTGTTCAAAGCTATGAGGCTGGTTTGAAATCTGATTTTGATGATGACAGCACCCTTATAAGCTTTGAAGCAAAGCTTTGTGTAGTGGCGACTGTATATAACGAAGATACAGTCAAGATTATAGATGACGCTTATTCAAGAGCTTATGAGCTTGATTTAACCTATAAGCAAATTTCTTGCAGACACATTGCAACAGTTATAGATGACGAAATCAGTGAAAAGAGCGACATAAATCTTGATTCCGCTATCTCACGAATAATTGATATTTATGGAGATTCTCCACAGTGTTCGTGCGAATTTCAGCAAGCAGAGGGTAAGCTGATGGTTAAATGCAAACTTACCTGCTGTATACTTGGCTGTGACGAGAATGACGCAGTATTCTATACAGAAAAACCGATTGAATTCAATCGTGAATATGATATTGGAAAGGTGATAAATCCTTCCTGCAAACCGATTGTTGCCCCACTTAGTATAAGCTACCGTATCTCAGGAGAAAACAGCCTTGAAGCTCGTGCAGGAATTTCATTGCATATGGCTGTTTCTGAAAGTATCTCAAAGCGAATAGTCAATGAGATTACGGCAGATGAGGAACAGAAGCGTGAGCGTGATAAAACAGCGGCTCTTACGATTTATTATGCAGACGCAGGAGAAAATCTCTGGAGTATAGCAAGAAACTATTGCACAAGTGTTGAAGCTATAAAAATGCAAAATGATTTAGCTGATGATGTTATATCTGCTCGCGGAATGATTCTTATACCGATGTAAGGGGAGGAAAACACAATGGAAGAGAGAAATATATACAGCGACATTGCACAGCGTACCAACGGCGATATTTATATTGGCGTTGTAGGACCTGTCAGAACGGGTAAATCCACTTTTATCAAGCGTTTTATGGATACGCTCGTTATTCCGAATATCGAAAATGAGCAAACTCGTGGCAGGGCAACAGATGAACTTCCACAATCAGCGGCAGGCAGAACAATTATGACTACCGAGCCGAAGTTTATTCCTGAAGAGGCTGTCGAGGTTAATATTGGCGGAAACGCAACCTTTCGTGTAAGAATGATTGATTGCGTTGGGTATATCGTTCCGAGTGCGATAGGCTATATCGAGGACGAACAGCCACGAATGGTAAAAACACCGTGGTTTGAGGAGGCTATTCCATTTAATATGGCTGCCGAAATCGGCACGAAAAAGGTTATTACAGACCATTCAACGATTGGTTTAGTGATTACAACCGATGGCTCTATCAGCGATATTGAGCGTGGAGAGTATGAGGAAGCCGAGGAACGAGTTGTAAATGAGCTTAAAGAGATAAATAAGCCGTTTATTATGCTTCTTAACTCAATGTATCCGAATGCGGCAGAAACAAGAAATCTTGCGAAAATGCTTTCGGAAAAGTATAATGTTCCTGTTGAGCCTGTAAGTTGTCCTGAACTTGATGAGGAGGAAATCAAGAGGATTCTTGCCCATGTACTTTTTGAATTTCCGATAAAGGAAATCAAGGTTGATATGCCGAAGTGGGTTACTTCTCTTGAAAAGGATCATTGGCTCAGAAGTTCTGTTTTCAAGTGCATACAGGATTCATCGAGAGAGGCAAAGCGTATTCGTCAGATTAAAGAAATAACCGACGGCATACAGCAATGCGAATATGTAACATCTGCGGTCGCAACAGCCTTAGACCTTGGTACAGGTCACGCAAGAATGGAGGTAAGGCTCGCCCCTGAATTATTCTATAAGGTACTTGGAGAAAAGACAGGACTTGAGATTGAGGACGAGGGAGCATTGCTTGATACTCTTATGGAGCTTTCTGCAATGCGAGCGGATTTTGAGAAGGTTCGCAAGGCATACGAAGATGTAAACGAAACAGGCTACGGAATTGTTATGCCGACAATGGAAGAGCTTACCCTTGAAGAACCTGAAATCATCAAACAGGGCGGAAAGTATGGTATTCGTTTGAGAGCCTGCGCACCATCAGTGCATATGCTCAAGACAGAAATTAAGACGGAAATTACACCGATAGTCGGTTCGGAACAGCAATCTGAGGAGCTTGTGACATATCTGCTCAAAGAATTTGAGGAGGCCCCGTCAAAGATTTGGGAATCGAATATTTTTGGAAAATCTCTGCACGAGCTTGTCAACGAAGGTCTGCACAATAAGCTTTATCGTATGCCTGCCGACGCAAGAAATAAACTCAAGGAAACTATTGAACGCATTATCAATGAGGGCTGTAACGGTTTGATTTGCATTATACTTTGAGCGGCGAGCCGCCGCACCCAAGACGCGGAATCGCTCGGCAAGCCTCGCTCGTAGTGGATTAGGGAAAATAGTTGCCGCGGTTTGGAAAACTACCGAGCGGGCGAACACAGTTCGCCCCTACGATTAGCTAACAGGTTTTCCCAAGACAATTAAAAGTTTTGCTCAAGCTTTTTCAAAAGCTTGCAGGGTCGAGGGACGGAGTCCCTCGTGGGGTTTTAAGGGCAACGCCCTTAACATCTCTTGCTCCTTAAATGGCGAACTTCGTCCGCCATTTTTAAACTAATGTTGTCAACAAAAGAAAAAACAGCAAATAAAATTCTATATTTGTTCTTTGTTATGACTTATAAGTTCATTTTGTATATAAAATACTAACTTGGTTATTAAGCTTAGTTATAAATGCACGAAGTTCCAAAAATTCGACAAAAAATGCAAATTACCCCTTGCAATTTCAAAAACGGAGTGCTATACTACAAACATACCAAGTGAGATAAACCACTTGATGAAATTTAAGTAAGACAATGAGGTCACTTCAGTGAGTACGCAACAAAGATGTGCGGAAACCTGAAAGTGACCTTTTTCAGTTTAGTCGGTTCAGGAGGAGTTTCCGATGAGTAAAGTTTGCTTTTAAGGTAACAGTTTTCATTATGTAATTATAATGAAAACAAAAATTCACATAGGGACAAAGGCGTCGCTTCGATGTGCTGAAAAGAGGGATTCAGCAAATTATGAAGTGACGCCTTTCTTTATAATCATTTATATTGATAGGAGAGGGTAAGTATGAAAAACAGGTTTAAGAAAGTATTGGCAATCGCAATGGCAAGCTGTATGACGATGGCAATTTTTGCAGGTTGCGGAGGTTCAGAAACAGCAACCTCATCTGCAAGCAATACGGCAGGCTCAACAGGTTCAAGCGATAAAAAGGTTCTTCGTGTCGGTATGGAATGTACATATGCACCGTTTAACTGGACACAGTCTTCGGAAACAGCTAGTGACGGTGGAAAAGCTGTAAAGATTTACGGACAGAACACATATGCTTATGGCTATGATGTTATGGTAGCACAGAAGATTGCAAAGGAACTTGATATGGAGGTTGAAGTTCATAAGGTTGAATGGGATTCAATCGGACTTGGACTTGATTCTCAGGAGTATGATTGCGTTATCGCTGGTATGGGTAAGACGGCTGTCAGAGCAAAATCCTATTCTTTCACAGAACCGTATTATTACAGAGATAACTGCATTGTTGTAAAGGCTGATTCAGATATTGCTTCGGTTACAGGTTTATCACAGCTCAAGGGTAAGAATGTAAAGGTTACAACACAGCTTGGTACAGGTTGGGTTGACTTGCTCGATCAGATTCCTGATGGTGTACTTGGTTCTAATTACGAAACAACCGGTGAAGTATTTATGGCGGTTTCAAATGGTGTTGCTGATGTTGCAGTTATTGATGTACCGACAGCTGAATCTGCATTGCTTACAAATAAGGACTTGAAGATTATCAAGCTTGATAAAAACGATACTTTCAAGAATGACCAGGAAATGACAAATGTTTGTATCGCAACAAGAAAGAATGATACAGAGCTAAGAGATAAGATTCAGGGCGCTATGGATAAGATTGGCTGGAACGATAAGTCAAAGATGGACGAGCTTATGGAAAAGGCAATCGCAGCTCAGCCGGCAGCTAACTAAGTGTAGTATCGCAGATTAAGAAATTAGCAATAAGTTAAATAGGAATTTTAGTTAAACACACAGGTGTAAATAATTGATACTGTGGCTGCTGTAAAAGGCAGCCACAGATATTATAAGAATAGCAATGAATAAGGGGAGAACATTTTATGAATTTTTCCGATCCTAGTAATATGTTTGAATGGATAGTGTATATAGCGAACGAATATAAATATATGTTCCTTGAAGGTCTTTGGATAACACTTTATATCGCCGTAATAGGTACATTGGTAGGCTTTATAGTTGGTTATCTTGTTGGTATGGTTCAGGATATTAAAATCAACAAGCAGGATAATTTAATTAAGCGCATACTTATGAGAACCCTGAAAATTATCTGCCTTGTTTATGTTGAGATTTTCAGAGGCACACCAATGATAGTACAGGGTATGATCGTTTACTACGGTTTACTTCAGGCAAATGTTAAGATATCCCCAATATTCGCAGGTATTCTTGTTACTGTTCTTAATACAGGTGCTTATATGGCAGAAACAGTCAGAGGCGGTATCAATTCTGTTGATAAGGGACAAAAAGAGGGCGCTTGGTCGCTCGGTATGTCACCAATGCTTACAATGTTCCGAGTAGTTCTTCCACAGGCTTTCAAGAATGTTGTTCCTGAAATGGTAAACACATTCCTTACAAACCTTAAGATGACATCTGTTTTGAATGTTATCGGCGTTTCCGAGCTGTTTCTTGTTGCAAAGACAGCCGGTGGTACATACTACAAGTATTTCGAATCATACCTCGTAATTGCAGTTATTTATTTTGTACTTTGCTTCGTACTGAATCGTCTTTTCCTCTTGCTCGAAAAGAAGCTTGCAAAGAAGAAGGATTATGTGCTTGCAGTTGAGTATATGAAAGAATCAGCATAAGGAGAGATTAAACTATGTCAGAAAAAACAGCAAAAAAGGTTATTGCTATTGAAAATTTAAGCAAGTCCTTTGGCGACCATCAGGTTCTCCGAAAAATAGACTTTGCTGTCGAGAAGGGCGAGGTTATCTGTATAGTTGGTTCGTCAGGCTCAGGTAAATCTACACTGCTCCGTTGCATCAATAAACTTGAACAGCAGACAGACGGCAAGATTTACTTCAACGGCAAGGAAGTTGCAGACAGACAAAAAGAAATCAATGAATACCGCTCAAAGGTAGGTATGGTTTTCCAGTCATTCAATCTTTTTGAAAATATGACTGTTCTCAAGAATTGTATGATTGCGGTTACAAGTGTTTTGCACGAATCAAAGCAGGAAGCTTTTGAGAGAGCTATTAAGCATCTCAAAGCAGTCGGTATGGCGCCTTATATAAACGCATATCCATCTCAGCTTTCCGGTGGTCAGAAACAGCGTGTCGCTATTGCGAGAGCTTTGTGTATGAATCCAGAGGTTCTGCTCTTTGATGAACCGACTTCCGCTCTTGACCCTGAAATGGTCGGTGGTGTTCTTAATGTAATGAAAGATCTTGCACACACAGGTCTTACAATGATTATCGTTACTCACGAAATGGCATTCGCAAGAGATGTATCTACAAGAACAATATTTATGGATAGAGGTTATATTGTCGAGGACGCACCTCCGAAGGAACTTTTCTATAATCCTAAGAATCCGAGAACAAGAGAGTTCCTCTCAAGATTCCTTAATGACCAGAAGAACAAGGCTGAAACGGAGGCTGTAGCAAATGGATAATATTGTTATTACAGTTGCTCGTGGTTTCGGTAGTGGTGGTAAGGAAATTGCCTCAAAGGTCGCAAAGGATTTGGGAATATCCTGCTACGAAAACAGAATTCTTACGCTTGCATCTCAGCTCAGCGGTCTTGATGAGGAGCTTTTTAATGAGGTTAATGAGCGTGTTCGAGAAAAAGGTGGCTTTGCGGCATTTATGAAAGGCTTGCCGAGAGCAAGAAACTATATCACAAAAGGAAAATTCGTTTCTGATGATACGCTTTTCGAATATCAGAAAAAAATTATTGAGGAGCTTGCGGCAACGCAATCTTGCGTAATAGTCGGTAAGTGTGCCGACTGGATACTCAGAGGCAGAGATAATGTAATCAGTCTTTATATTGAAGCACCTCGTGACTTCTGCTTAAAGAGAACGATGGAGCATATGCAGGTTAATGAAGCCGTTGCAGAAAGAAACATCGTTCAGACCGATAAATATCGTGCTAATTACTACAAGTATTACACGAAGGGCAACTACTGGACAAATCCAATCAACTATGACCTTACTCTTAACAGCGAAAAGGTTGGCATAGAGCAGTGCGTACAGCTGATTGAAAGCTATGTAAAAATCAAGATGGATTATCTTGGTATCAAAAAGCTATAAAATAATTTATAAAATTTTGGAGGAATTTGTTATGAAACTCAGCGAAACAGGACTTACTGCCGAAGAACTAAAGGGCTTGGTTAAGAAGTATATGATTGAAACCTATGAGCGTTTCGATTTCATCGCAGAAACAGCCAAGGATATGTATATCTATGACGAAAAGGGCAACGCTTACCTCGATTTCTATGCAGGTATTGCCGTAAACAGTGCTGGTAACTGCAACGAAAAGGTTGTCAAGGCTATTCAGTCACAGGCTGCTGACCTTATTCATACATTTAACTATCCTTATACAATTCCTCAGGCATTGCTTGCTAAGAAGATTTGCGATACTATCGGTATGGATAAGATTTATTATCAGAACTCAGGTACTGAAGCTAACGAGGCTATGATTAAGCTTGCAAGAAAGTATGGCGTAGATAAGTATGGTCCTGAAAAGTATGAAATCGTTACTGCAAAGATGGGCTTCCACGGCAGAAGCTTTGGTTCAATGTCAGCAACAGGTCAACCTGATTCAGCTATTCAGCAAGGTTTCGGCCCTATGACACCTGGTTTTAAGTACGCAGAGTATAACAACCTCAAGGCTTTTGAAGACGCAATCACTGATAAGACAATCGCTATTATGATTGAACCTGTACAGGGCGAGGGCGGTGTTCACCCAGCTACTAAGGAATTTATGACAGGTCTTAGAAAGCTTTGCGATGAGCGTGGCTTGTTACTTTGTCTTGATGAGGTTCAGTCTGGCTGGTGCAGAACTGGTGAGGTTATGGCATATATGCACTATGGCATTAAGCCTGATATCGTATCAATGGCTAAGGCTATGGGCGGCGGACTTCCAATCGGTGCAATTTGTGCAAAGGACGAGGTTGCAAAGCATTTCACAAGCGGTTCACACGGAAGTACATATAGTGGTAACCCTGTTGCTTGTGCTGCATCACTTGCTCAGATTGGAGAGCTTCTCGACAGAGATTTAGCAGGCAATGCAAAGAAGATGGGCGAATACTTTATGAATAAGCTCAGAGAAGTTGTTCCTCATGTCAAGGAAGTTCGTGGACTTGGACTTTTCGTTGGTGTTGAGTTTGAGGACGGCTTTAATTCAGTAGATATTAAGCATGGATGCTTTGATAGAAAGCTTATTGTTACAGCCATCGGTTCTAATATTATCCGTATGGTTCCACCGCTTATTCTTACAGAAGAGCATTGCGATAAGGCGGCTGAAATTATTGCTGAATCTGTAAAGGCTCTTGAAAAATAATAGAACAGTTTAAAGTGGCTTTGCTATTCGGACAACTGGGAAAAATATTTCTCAAATGTTTGTGGCAAAGCCCAAACTGATTTTAGAACAGTAATTCGTTGAGGTGTTGATTATGATGAATTTTAATTATTCGCTTCCTGTAAATCTTATGTTCGGAAAAGGCAAATCGGAGCTTGTCGGCGAGGTTTGCAAGGATTATGGCAGAAAGGCTCTCGTTGTAACAGGCGGAAACAGCACAAAGAAATCTGGTTTGCTTGGCAGAGTTACTGCAAGCCTTGAAAAAAACGGTGTTGGTGCGGTGATTTTTGATAAGGTTACACAGAATCCGTTGACAACAACTGTTTATGAGGGCGTTGAGCTTGCCAAAAAAGAAGGCTGTGATATTATTCTTGGAGTAGGCGGTGGCTCAATTATGGACGCTGCAAAAAGCATAGCTTTCTGTATGAATAATGAGGGCGATATTTCTGATTATATTTTCGGTTTAAAGCAGGGCAAAAAGGCTATGACAGTTATCCTTATTCCTACAACCTGTGGAACGGGAAGCGAGGGCAACCAGATTGCTGTTTTGACAAATCCTAAAACTAAGGATAAAAAGGCTCTCTATACTATGAACATTCTGCCAAGCGTTTCTATCATTGACCCGGATGTTATGAAAACTATGCCTAAGCATATACTTTCTTCGGTAGGCTTTGATGCTTTTACTCACTCCTTAGAAGCTTATACTTCAAAGAAAGCGAATCCTCTCACAGACGCTCAGGCGTTGCTTGCAATTAAACTCATTGCAAAAAATCTTCCACTGCTTATGAATGATTATAATAACGATGATGCATGGGAGGCTGTAAGCTTGGCGGCAACACTTGGCGGTATGGTAATCGGTGTTGCCGGAGTTTCGGCGGCTCATGGTATGGAACACCCTGCTTCAGGTTTGAAAAATATCGTTCATGGCAGAGGTCTTGCGGCACTTACTCCGATTATTGTTGAAAGGCTCGCACCTGCACTTCCTGAAAAGTTCGCAGAGGTTTCAAAGATACTTGGCGGAAAAGATGAGAAAGATTGTGCAGACAGCATAAGAGGTTTTTTAAAGTCAATCGACCTTGAAGTAAAGCTTGGAGATTTAGGCATTACTCAAGATGATGTTGAGTGGATGACCGATAACTGTATGAAAATTTCGATTGGAAATTTGAATAATGCTCCAAAGGTTTTTGATAGAGCAGAGGTTGCAGAAATTTACAGCAAAGCAATTTAGCAGTGCGTGACCGCACAGGACAAGACGCGGGCGGAGTGCCTCCGCCGTCAAGACGCGGAGTCGGTTTTGCTCGCAAAACCTCGACATTAGTGAGATAAGTTTTTTGCCGCGGTCGAAGAAACTACCGAGCGAACACAGTTCGCCTCTACGATTAGCTGGTACACTTATCTAAGACAATTAAAAGTTTTGCTCAAGCTTTTTCAAAAGCTTGCAGTTTCCAAAGGTAGTCCACCTACGTCGGAGCCTTTGGTGGGTTTTAAGGGCGAAGCCCTTAACATTCTTTACTTCATAAGGTCGGACTTTGTCCGCCCTTATTTACTAATGTTGCTGACAAAAAGAAATTTATCTCAAGGCACTTAAAGTTTAGGTCGGGCCTTTGGTAGTTCATTGATAATTTCTTTATTTGCGGCAATAAACCGCCCTTCCAGATGTCGGGGTTTTGCTTGCAAAAACCGATTACGCGACTTGGGGGCGGCGGCTTGCCGCTTAAGGGCAACGCCCTTAATATCTCTTAATCTAAATGGCGGACAAAGTCTGCCATTTTTTCTTTTGTAAACAACAAACTATTGGGTTATAAGTAGGGATAAACTGTATTCGCCTGCTCGGAAGCTTATCGGTAACATTAAAAAGCAGCAAATAAAATCCACTTTTAGTTAACAAAAAATATTGGCGAGATTAATTAACTTTGGGGCTTTTATTTTTTGAAAATTTATTGTATAATATAATAGAAAGTTTACTGAAATTTTATGTTTCAAGAATCGGAATTTTGTAAAATCAGAAGAAAGTAGGTGCTAATTTATTATGGATAATAATTTTTCTGTTTCGCTTACTAAAGTTATAAAGGAAATTCAGCTTGATACTGCATATATGCCGGGTAATCCTGATGATATTCTTATCGCTTCAAGAGATGTCATTCGTCCTGGTCTTGAACTTACCGGATTTCTTGATTATTTCGATAATACCCGTCTTATGCTTATCGGAAATACTGAAAATGCTTATCTTAATAAATTCAGTTCTGAACAGAGAAAGCATGTAATAGACAGAATATTCGCAATGAAACCTCCTGCTGTTATTGTTACGAGAGGAATAACTCCTTATCATGAGCTTATGGATGCTGCTGAAAAGCATCAGATTCCAATTTTGCGTACGGCTGACGCTACGAGTGAGGTTTCTGCGGCAATAGTTTCTTATATGAATGTAGAGCTTGCCCCAAGAATTACCAGACATGGCGTTCTTGTTGAAGTTTATGGTGAAGGTCTGCTGATTGTCGGTGATAGCGGAGTTGGTAAGAGCGAAACTGCAATAGAGCTTATCAAGCGTGGACACAGACTTATCGCAGATGATGCTGTTGAGATTCGCAAGGTTTCTAAAAAGTCGCTTGTTGGTGCTGCACCTGAAAATATCCGACACTTTATAGAATTAAGAGGTATCGGAATTATAAATGCAAGAAGACTTTTCGGTATGGGTGCTGTTAAGCTGACGGAAAATATTGATATGGTTATCAACCTTGAGCTTTGGGATAACCAAAAAGTATATGACCGAATGGGTATGGATAACGAAATGACGGATATTCTCGGAATAGAAGTTCCGATTCTGACTATACCTGTTAAGCCTGGCCGTAACTTAGCAGTTATTATTGAGGTTGCCGCAATGAATAACAGACAGAAGAAGATGGGCTATAATGCCGCACAGGAGTTGCTCGCAAGCTTAGGCTTAGTTTATGATGCAGAGCCTGAAAAGAAATCTGTTGATTGGTGATAGTTTTTTAGATTATCTGAGAGAAAGGAACACATCTCTTTAATAGGAGAATTTGTCTGCTTATGAAATATAATTTTGATTTTTTAAATAATTTTACAAAGGAAGATATAGAAATAAGCTTTGATGAGCCGATGAATAAGCATACAAGCTTTAAAATTGGCGGAAAAGCCGATGTATACTGCGAGGTTAAGACAAAAAAGGCTCTTGCGGAGCTTATTGGCCTATGTAAGGAAAATGAAATTCCATATTTCATTATAGGAAAAGGCTCAAATCTGCTTGTATCCGATAACGGTATAAGAGGAATTGTCATAAGGCTTGGCGGAAAATTTTCTGAGATGAACCTTACTGAAGACGGTTTGATTCGCTGCGGTTCGGGAGCGGCTCTTGCGTCTGTTTGTAGCTATGCACTTAAAAATTCGCTTAGCGGACTGGAATTTGCTTGGGGAATACCCGGCACAGTAGGCGGTGCGGCATATATGAATGCAGGTGCTTACGGCGGAGAAATGAAAGATGTTGTTGAGGCAGTAAGCTACGTTGATGAAAACGGCGTTTTGAAAAGCTTTAAGCGTGATGAGCTTGATTTTAGCTATCGCAAAAGTGTTTTTACTGATAAGGAATATATTGTAACAGATGTACTTTTCAAGCTTGAAAATAAACCGCAAAATGAAATCCGAGAAAAAATGGACGAACTGATGGGAAAGAGAAAGAGTAAACAGCCGCTTGAATACCCAAGTGCAGGAAGTACATTTAAGCGACCTGAAGGATACTTTGCGGCGGCGCTTATCGAGGAATGCGGACTTAAAGGAGCAAGTGTCGGAGGGGCTGAGGTCAGCGAAAAACATTCAGGCTTTATAATAAATAAAAATAATGCTACCTGTGAAGATGTCAAAAATCTTATTGCTTATGTTAAGAAAGAAGTGTATAAGCAAAAGGGCGTAGAGCTTCACTGTGAGGTAAAATTTATCGGAGCATAAAACGAGGTGTTATATATGGAATTTATAATTATAACAGGGCTTTCAGGAGCAGGAAAATCCAACGCTATGAGGATTATGGAGGATATTGGCTACTATTGTGTCGATAATATTCCGCCTGTACTGATACCGACATTCTATTCGCTTTGCGAAAAATCAACCGACAAGCATATGAAAAAAGTTGCTATTGTTACTGATATTCGAGGCGGAGATGTTTTTGACGCATTGTTTGATGCACTTAACAAGCTCAAAAGCAATAACAATAATTATAAAATCCTCTACCTTGATGCAAAGGACGAGGTAATACTCAGAAGATATAAGGAAACAAGGCGTAAGCACCCTCTCGCAGATATTTATCATGGCTCAACCTCAGATGCGGTCAGCTTTGAGAGAGGTTTGCTCGAAACGGTAAGAAATCGTGCAGACTACATAATAGATACTTCCTTCCTTTCGCCTTCACAGCTAAAGGAGAGAATTTCTGCATTATTTCTTGGCGATTCGTCATTCGGACTTGTTGTCAACTGTATGTCTTTCGGCTTTAAGTATGGAACACCATCAGAGGCTGATATTATCTTCGATGTAAGATGTTTGCCGAATCCTTTCTATATTCCTGAGCTTAAAAACTTCACCGGTCTTGATAAAAATGTTTACGACTATGTTATGAAATGGGACCAGACAAAGGGTTTTCTTGAAAGACTTATTTCTCTTATCGAATATATGCTTCCGCTCTACTGCGATGAGGGCAAGAGCCAGCTTATGATTGCAATAGGCTGTACAGGAGGTAAGCACCGTTCTGTTGCAACTGCACAATACCTTTACGAATACCTTATTAAAAAGGGTTATCGTGCGTCAGTCCACCACAGAGATATAAGAAGAACATAAGGCGGTGCAGTAGATGTCATTTTCTCAAGAGGTTAAGTCTGAGCTTGCTGGAGTGGAGTGCAAAACCATTTCCGAGATGAAGGCTCAGGCTTACGGAATGACTATTTTTTCAAAATTACAGCGTTCGGATAAGGTACTTTTTGCAACAGAAAGTCCAACAGTTGCAAGAACATATTCTCAGCTTATGACGCTGATTACGGGCAGTATTTTTGATGTTAATATACCGCTGAACAGAAAATCTCTTAGAGATAAGCAGATTACTGTTACCTCACCGGATTTTCCAAGTAGAAATATTTTGCTTAAATTTTTCGGTCATAGCGGTGACGAACTTAGTCTGCATATAAATCGTGCGAACTTTGATTCAGAGGAAAGCTTTCCGTCATTTTTGAGGGGGGCTTTTTTATCATACGGAAATGTTACCGACCCACAAAAGGATTATCATTTGGAATTTGTTTCACCTTTTCAGAATCTTGCAAAGGATTTATCTTATCTTATCGAGGAGATAGAACAATTAGCAGTAAAGCCCAAGATTATCAATCGCAAGGGTAGTTTTATTGTCTATCTGAAAGACAGCGATGGCATATCCGACCTTCTTACTTTAATAGGTGCTCAGATGTCAGCCTTGCAAATTATTCAAGAAAAGATGCTTAAATCTGTAAGAAATACTGTTAATCGTAAAATAAATTCAGAAACGGCGAATAGCAATAAGACTGCAAAGGCTTCTGCAAAACAGCTTTTGGCTATTGATAAGATAAAGAAAAAGAGGGGTTTAGAATCCTTGCCGAATGATTTGTATGAGTTAGCAATTTTGAGGGTAGAAAATCCGGAAAGTAGCTTGAGGGAATTGGGTGAGATGTTAAGTCCGCCGATAAGCCGTTCTGGAGTTAATCATAGAATTGAGCGAATAATGGAATTAGCCGAAGAATTAGGATAGTGGAGTGCCTCCACCGTCAAGACGCGGAATCGCTCGGCAAGCCTCGCTCGTAGTGAATTAGGGAAGATAGTTGACGCGGTCGATGAAACTACCGATAAGTTAACAGATTTCCCAAAGACAATTAAAAGTTTCGCTCGAGCCTTTTCAAAGGCTCGCAGGGTCGAGGGACGGAGTCCCTCGTGGGTTTTAAGGGCAACTCCCTTAACATTTCTTTCTTCTAAAGCGGTGGACGAAGTCCACCGCTAAATTCTCTCTCGTTAGTAACATTAGTCTTACAGGGAACCCCCTGCGAGGGTTCCCTACGAAAAACATTCCACCGGAATGTTTTTCTACCCTCCTGCGCTTAGAGAAGTATAAAGAGTTTCGCTCTCTGCGGAGAGCGACCAAAGGCTCTGCTTTTGGAAACTGCGAGCCTTTAAAAAGGCTCGACCTAAACCTTAAGTGTCTTCTTAGGAGTTTATTAGCTATTTTTATTTGTGAGGTGATACCATGAGTTTTGTACATCTTCATGTCCATACTGAATATAGCCTGCTTGACGGTGCTTGCAAAATAAAAAATCTTGTAAAAGCTGCTAAAGAGCTATCTCAACCGGCAATAGCCATAACCGACCACGGCTGTATGTATGGCGTTATTGATTTCTATAAAGCCGCTAAAAAAGAGGGAATAAAACCGATTATTGGTTGTGAAGTCTATGTTGCTCCAAGAAAATATACGGATAAAATCGCTGAACTTGATAGAGAAAATCGCCATATGGTACTTTTGTGCGAAAATAATGTCGGCTATCAAAATCTGATAAAGCTTGTTTCTATGGCTTGGATAGACGGTTTTTACGGTAAACCGAGAATTGATGAGGAACTCTTGGAAAAATATCACGAGGGAATAATTGCACTTTCCGCTTGTCTTGCGGGTGAAATTCCTAAAGCACTTATGCGTGGAAATTATGAGCTTGCAAAGGAAAAAGCTTTGAAGTACAAGGGAATTTTCGGCGAAAATAATTTCTTTCTTGAACTTCAAGACCACGGAATACTTGAACAAAAACGCATAAATCCTGACATAATAAAGCTTTCTAAAGAATGTGATATACCGCTTGTTGTAACGAATGACTGCCATTATATCAAGCGTGAAGATAAGGATTTGCATAAAATTTTGCTTTGCATACAGACAAACCATACAATAGAGGACGAAAATTCATTTGAGTTTCCGACAGATGAATTTTATCTTAAAAATGAAGCAGAAATGCGTGAGCTTTTTCCGAATTTGCCGGAGGCTTACGAAAATACAGTCAAGATTGCAGAACGATGTAATGTTGAATTTGAGTTCGGTAAGACAAAATTGCCACGCTTTGATGTTCCGGACGGCAAAGACCATATAAAGTATTTCCGTGAGGAATGTTATAAAGGACTTCATAGAAGATATGGAGAAAATCCAAGCCAAAGTCTTATTGATAGGCTTGAATATGAGCTTTCTGTAATAATCAAAATGGGTTATGTTGATTATTACCTTATTGTCAATGACTATGTAAGCTATGCAAAAAAGAACGGAATACCTGTCGGAATGGGCAGAGGTTCTGGTGCGGGAAGTCTTGCGGCGTATTGTATAGGTATTACAGGAATAGACCCGATTAAATATAATCTGCTCTTTGAGAGATTTCTCAATCCGGAAAGAGTAAGTATGCCTGATTTTGATGTGGATTTCTGTAAGGATAGGCGACAGGAAGTCATAGATTATGTCATAAGAAAATATGGCTCTGACCATGTGGCACAGATAGTTGCATTCGGAACGATGGCGGCAAGAGGTGCTATAAGAGATGTCGGAAGAGCTTTGGCAATGCCTTATGCGGAGGTTGATTCCGTTGCAAAGCTTGTGCCGTATGACCTGAAAATGACTATTGAAAAGGCTCTTACGATTTCTGATGAGCTTGCACAGAGATATGATAACGAACCGGCAGTCCATAGATTAATTGATATGGCTATGAGACTTGAGGGAACACCTCGTCACGCAACAACTCATGCGGCAGGTGTCGTTATAACTGATAAGCCTGTAAGCGAGTATGTCCCACTTTCGAGAAATGATGAGGCTATCGTAACACAGTTTACGATGACCACACTTGATGAACTCGGCTTGCTGAAAATGGATTTTCTTGGACTTAGAAACCTCACTGTTCTTGATGATACAGAAAAGATGATTCGTAAAAATGAGCCGCTCTTTTCGATAAAAAATATTCCCGATGATGATAAAAAAGTTTTTGAAATGCTTTCTAAGGGAGATACCGAGGGCGTTTTTCAATTTGAATCAAGCGGTATGAGAAATGTTCTTACACAGCTAAAACCTGAAACTATCGAAGATTTGATTGCGGTTATTTCTCTATATCGCCCAGGACCTATGGATTCTATCCCGAAATATATAGAAAACTGTCACAATCCCGAAAAGGTTACCTATAAGCACGAACTTTTAAAGCCTATACTTGAGGTTACTTATGGCTGTATTGTTTATCAGGAACAGGTTATGCAGATTTTCAGAAGTCTTGCGGGATACTCTCTCGGCAGAGCGGATATTGTGCGAAGGGCGATGTCCAAGAAAAAAGCCGATGTTATGGAACACGAACGCAAAATATTTATAGAAGGACTTTTGCGAGAAGATGGCAGTGTTGAGGTTGAAGGTTGTATAAGACGAGGTATTCCAAGAAACATTGCCGAGGAAATATTCGCAGAAATGGAAAGCTTTGCGTCCTATGCTTTTAATAAGGCTCATGCGGCCTGCTATGCTATGATTTCATATCAAACGGCATATCTGAAGTGCCATTATCCTTGTGAATATAATGCCGCCTTGCTTTCAAGCGTGCTTGATAATTCGGGCAAGGTTGCCGTATATATTGATGATTGTATGAAGCATAATATCAGAGTTCTTCCGCCTCATGTAAATGAAAGCGATATTGGCTTTACCGTATGCGGAAAGAATATCCGTTTCGGACTTATGGCTATTAAAAATATCGGAAAAGGCTTTATCACGAATATAATAAATGAACGCAGAAACGGCGAATACACTTCTTTCTATGATTTTTGCAATAGAGTTTATAGCAAGGATATGAATAAGAGAGCGGTTGAAAGTCTTATAAAATGCGGTGCTTTGGATAAACTCGGTGCAAATCGTCGACAAATGCTTTATTCTCTCGATGGTTTGGTAGATTCTCTTGCGAGGGACCATCGTGACAATGTCGCAGGACAGCTTGATTTATTCGGCATGAGTGACGATAATGAAGAACCCACATATCAGCTAAAAAGCATAGATGAATTTGACGAAAATGAACGCTTAAAGCTCGAAAAGGAAGTTATTGGTCTTTATTTGTCAGGACACCCTATTGCAGAATATGAAAATGCGTCTAAGGCTCTCAATGCCGACCTTATAAACAATATTCTTGAAGGTTCAGCATATTATAATGACGGCAAGCGTGTAAGGGTTATTGCGTTTATAAATGAGGTCAGAACTAAGATTACAAAAAACGGTTCTACTATGGCGTTTGTGACTCTTGAAGATAAATTCGGCAGTATAGAAATGCTTGTTTTTCCGAAAACACTTATGGAATACAGTACGCTTATAAGAGATGGCAAGGCTATTCTTGCGGAATGTACTGTAAGCATCAAGGAGGACGAAGAAACCAAACTTTTGTGTAACAGAGTTTACCCAGCGCCAAAAACAGATGCCGAGATTGAACAATTTAAGGCGATGTATAGTTCATCTCAGAAAAAAACTGAGCAGCCCGAAATAAAAACACAAAACAATAATAAAGGCAGTAGCGATAAATCAGGGCTTTATCTGAGATTTAAGAATCAGGAATGTAATGAATTTATTCGTGCAAAGCAGGTTTTGAATATATTTGACGGTTCTACTCCTGTATATTTCTACTTTGAGGATAGTAAAAAGCTTTTGCGAGTGCCAAGAAATATGTGGGTAGACCTCAATGATGTTATGATAAGAGAACTTAAACGAAGAATCGGCGATAAAAATGTCGCCCTGAAATAGCCTTAAAATGTGGATTTCAACTGTTTATTATAGTAAAATAGCCAAAGTTTTTACGTAAACTGCCCTAAAAAAGCTATAATTTATACGGTTTTTAAAAAATATATAAAAAATACCAAAAATGCCTTGAAAATATCAGCTTAATAGGGTATACTATTTTAGCACCAAGTATAGCATTTATAGAGATTTGGAGATGTTTCTATGGATTTTAATTTTAAGGATAAATACGGAATTGACGACCTGATTAAGATTATGGAAATCCTCCGAAGCGAAAATGGCTGTCCTTGGGATAGGGAACAAAACCATAAATCTATTCGCCAAAATTTTATTGAGGAAACATATGAAGTTATCGAGGCAATCGACAATGAAGATACTGAGCTTCTTAAGGAAGAGCTTGGAGATGCTCTTTTGCAAGTTGTTTTCCATTCAAGAATTGAGGAAGAAAAGAATAGTTTTAATTTCTCAGATGTTGCCGATGGAATATGTAAAAAGTTGATTATCCGTCATCCTCATGTTTTTGGCAATATTACCGCAGATACACCAGAGGAAGTCCTCAAAAATTGGGACGATATTAAGATGAAAACCAAGTCCCAGACCAAAGCAAGCGAGGCTATGGATAGTGTTGCAAAATCCTTGCCGGCACTTATGAGAGCAGATAAAATTCGCTCTAAGGCTAAAAAAGCAGGTTATGCACCTAAAAGTTATGATGCTGCATATGAGGATACAGAAGAAAAATTGAAAGCTCTTTCAAAAGCTTCTGATGACAAGGCAGAAAATAACCGCAAAATCGGAGAATTGCTTTTCTCAGTTATAAATCTTGCTGCTATGGTTGATGTAAACCCGGAAGAATCGCTATATCGTGCCTGTGATGATTTTACAGAGAACTTTAGAAAACTCGAAGAAAATTCATCAAAGTAAGGCTTAGATATATATACTCAAAAAGAAACTCATTTCTATGAGTTCAATGAAGTAGGAGGAATATAATAATGAACAAGACAGAACTTATTGCTGCTGTTGCAGAAAAAGCAGAACTCTCTAAGAAGGACGCAGAAAAAGCAGTTAACGCACTCCTCGACACAGTTGTAGAAGAAGTTGCTAAGGGTGAGAAGATTCAGCTCGTAGGCTTCGGTACATTCGAGAGAAGAGAAAGAAAAGAGAGAGAAGGCTGCAATCCACAGACAGGCGAGAAGATACCGATTCCTGCATCTATGGTTCCAGCATTCAAGGTTGGCAAGGCATTCAAGGACGCTGTCAACAAGTAATTTAAAATTTAATTCAGAAAATCCGACTACGCAGTGGCAGTCGGATTTCTTTTTTATGGAGGGATAGATATATGAGATTGGATAAATATTTAAAAGTTTCAAGAATAATCAAACGCAGAACAGTTGCTAATGAGGCCTGTGACGCAGGCAGAGTTATAGTTAATGGCAAGCCGGCAAGAGCATCTTATGATGTAAAGGTTGGTGATATATTGGAAATAGCTCTTGGCACAAAGCCGATAAAAGCAGAGGTCGTCAGCATAAATGAATATGCCAAAAAAGAAGATGCCCCTTTGATGTATAAGATTTTAGAATAAGCGGCGGCGAGCCGCCGTCAAGACGCGGAATCGCTCGACAAGTCTCGCTCGTAGTGAGTTAGGGAAGATAGTTGACGCGGTCGGAAAATTTTCCAATGAGCTACCGTTTAGCTGATGAACTTATTTTAGACACTTAAAAGTTTATTAGCTAATTGACAGGACAAGTTATTCTATATCTTGACATCAAAAGTACTTAGCCCCACACATAAATTTATGGACGAAATCATATAATTGCTTAAGAGATGATTTCGGGAGGGCTTAGTTATGCAGGAAAACAGCAAAGTGCTGAAACGCAAACATAACCTTATTATGGAAGATAGAAAAACGCTTACTTTAACAGGCATATCCGATGTTGATAGCTTTGATGAGCAAACAGTTGTGCTTATTACGGATATTGGCGAGCTTATTATAAAAGGCAATTCTTTACAGATTAAAGGTTTTAGCGTAGAGAGTGGAGAACTTAGCCTTGAAGGAAAAATTGATTCTCTCGGCTATCAGGAAATTAACAAAAATAATGGCGGATTTTTTTCCAGACTTTTTAGATAGGAGAATCTGCCTATGGAGCTTACCTTAGAGGCTCAGACCCAGGCTTTTATATATTCCTGCGTTTTGGGTGTGATTCTTGCGGTAATATATACCGCTATGGGTATAATTAAAATAATATCTCCGCCAAGTAAAAAATTACTGTTTGTTATGGATATACTATTTATGCTTGTATGTACCTTTACAACATTTTTTTATTCAGTAGCGACGACTTGGGGAAGTCTGCGTTATTATGTTGTTTTTGGTGAACTAATAGGCTTTTTCTTATTCTATCTTTTTATCGGGGAAATTATTTTAAAATGCTCAAAAGCTATTACTGATTTTTTTGCGAAGATATATTTTTTTATTACGAATCCATTTAGGATTTTATTTCATAAGCTTTATTCGTTTATATCGGTTTTGTTAACAAAACTATGGAAAAAAATAAAGCCAAAGCGTAAACCAAAGAAGAAAGTTAAAATCAGGGCAAGTTCTAAAGTGCCTGAAATACCACAAAAGCCAAGGATAATGGCTAAACCAAAGCTTTAAAAATTTGAGGAGTAATTTATATGGATTATATTGCAGTTATAGGCATAGCCGTAGGTCTTGCGATGGACGCATTCGCAGTATCTGTAACAAATGGAGCTATTGTAAAGAACTTTAAACCAAGCTTTGCTATAAAGATTGCGGCAGCGTTCGGAATCTTTCAGTTTATGATGCCGGTTATCGGTTGGATAGTTGGTAAGGCTGGACAACAGCTCATAGAGAGCGTTGACCACTACATAGCCTTTATACTTCTTTTGATTATCGGTGGAAATATGCTTATTGAAGCGATTAAGGACAGAATAAAGGAATCTAAGGGCGAAGAAGTTGAGAAAAAGGACAATAAAACCGCCACATCGACAAAGACACTTTTGCTTATGGCTGTTGCTACAAGTATAGACGCACTTGCGACAGGAGTTATTTTGCCATCAGCAGTAGGAGCAAGCACTATAATGCTTATGCTTATAGCTGTCTTGATGATAGGTGCTATAACCTTTGTAATTTCTTTTACTGGAGTATATTTAGGCAAAAAATTCGGTTCATTGCTTTCAAATAAAGCAGAAATTCTCGGCGGAATAGTTCTCATAGGAATAGGCACAAAGATTTTGATTGAGCATTTGTTCTTTATGTAATTAGCTAAAACACTTCCTATAAGATGTTTAAAAGTTTCGCTTGAGCCTTTTCAAAGCGGCGAGCCGCCGCCCCCAAGATGCGGAATCGGTTTTGCAAGCAAAACCTCGACATCTGCAAGGGCAGTTTATTGCCGCAGATAAAGTAATTACCAATGGAACTACCAAAGGCTCCGCCGTAGGTGACTACCTTTGGAAACTGTGAACTTTTAATTGTCTTAGATAAGTGCGTTAGCTAATCGTATGGGCGAACTGTGTTCGCTCATACGATTTCCTTTTGTCAGTGACATTAGTCATTAAGGGCGGACGAAGTCCGCCCTCAGGAGTAAAGAATGTTAAGGGCTTTGCCCTTAAGCGGCGAGCCGCCGCCCCCAAGATGCGTAATCGGTTTTGCAAGCAAAACCTCGACATCTGCAAGGGCGGTTTATTGTCGCGGATAAAGTAATTACCAATGGAACTACCAAAGGCTCCGCCGTAGGTGACTACCTTTGGAAACTGTGAGCTTTTAATTGTCTTAGATAAGTGCGTTAGCTAATCGTATGGGCGAACTGTGTCCGCCTGCATAGTAGATGACCCATCTTGGAAGTATCATTTTACTGCATTGTAACATAAGACAAAGCCTCTGTGTATAATGGCACAGGGGCTTTTTTATGACTGTTGCAGCTATTAAAAAAAGACGCAGATTAAAACGCTGGCTTATCATTGTGCTTGTTATATTACTATTGTTTCTTATTTTTCTCGAAATTCGTGTCAGACCAACAGTTTCGGCTATTGCGATTGTTCAAGGGAAAAGACTTTGCACAGAAGTAATAAATGAAGCCGTTTCAGAGGTTATGGACGAATTGGAGCTTTCCTATGAAAAGCTTGCCGAAACTACACGAGCGGAAAACGGTTCTGTACTCGAAATCGCAACAAATATGGCAAATGTCAACAAGCTAAAAACCGAAGTCAGCCTTAGAGTAGGTGAAAAGCTCGAGGATATAAAAAACCGTAGAATTGATGTTCCAATGGGAACTCTTATGGGGCTTAATTTATTATATATGCGTGGACCTGATATTCCTTTGCATATTTCTATGTCGGGCAGTACAGAAACAGACTTTGTTTCTGAATTTGAAAGTGGTGGCATTAACCAAACCGTACATAAACTTTCACTTACTATAACAACCGATATGACGGTTTTAGTTCCGCCGGCAAGTGAAAATACAAGCGTAACTACAACTGTCGTAATTGCAGAAACTATAATTGTCGGTGAAGTTCCGAATTATGCTCTTTATGGAGGTGCAAAAAATATTGCATAATTATTGTTGGAAATTTACATAAAATCACTTGTATTTATTTGTTGCTTGGTGTAAAATATAAAAAGATGATTTACAAAAATTTTTTATAAAATATTTTGGAGGAATCGACAAATGGCAAGCAATACAAGCAAATCACTCAAAAATAAGGTTATTTATAGCGTTTATGTCCGTAACCACAGCGAAAGCGGAGATTTTAAAGGAGTTATGAAAGACCTCGATAGAATTAAGCTTCTTGGTGTTGATTATATCTGGTTTATGCCTATTCACCCGATAGGTGAAATTAATAAAAAGGGCGAGCTTGGCTGTCCTTATTCTATAAGCGATTATCGTGCAGTTAATCCTGAATATGGTACAATGGAAGATTTTAAGGAACTTGTTTCAGCCATTCACGAAAAGGGTATGAAGTGTATGATTGATGTTGTTTATAATCATACCTCACACGAATCCGTTCTTAGCAAGGAACACCCTGAGTTTTTCTATAAAAAGCCTGACGGTAATTTCGGCAACAAGGTTGGCGATTGGACAGATGTTATAGACCTCGATTATACAAATAAAGACCTTTGGGATTATCAGATTGAAACCCTAAAGATGTGGGCAAAGATTGTAGATGGTTTCCGCTGTGATGTTGCTTCCTTAGTGCCGATTGAATTTTGGAATCGTGCAAGAAAAGAGGTTGCAGAGGTAAATCCCGATTGCCTGTGGCTTGCTGAATCCGTTGAATATGGCTTGATTAAATATGCTCGTGATACAGGCTTTAACTGCCTTTCAGACGCAGAGCTTTATCAGGCATTTGATATGCTATATGATTATGACGTTTATCCAAAGTATCTTGCATACATTGACGGAGAAATTCCTCTTAGCAATTATATAGACGCACTTAATCAGCAAGAGTATATTTATCCTGAAAATTACATAAAACTTCGTTGCCTTGAAAATCACGACAGAGCAAGAGCAAAAAAGCTTTTTGTTACTGAACAGGAGGTTATCAATTATACAGCCTTTATGTATATGCTAAAGGGTACAGCTTTGCTTTATGCAGGTCAGGAAACAGAAAATACCAATACACCAAGCCTTTTTGATTATGATAAGGTCGATTGGAATACAGGCTTTGACCTTACACCGATTCTTCATAATCTTTATCGTGTAAAGCAGAGTGAGGTTATCACAAACGGTACATATGAGCTTAAAGCCTATGATAGCGAAAACGCTGTAACTATTACATACAAGTCGGATAAGGGCATTGTTTTCGGTGCATTTAGTATGAAATGCTATGAGTGCATAGTTGAGGCAGAAGTTCCGGACGGCGAATATAAAAATAAAATCAATGGCAAGACAGTTTTCGTCAAGAATGGCGAAATTGAACTTGACGGTTTCCCGGTAATTATAGAGTGCTAAATTATTTTAAGATTTAAGGTATTGCTTTCGGGCAATACCTTTTTTTCAGAAATCGACATATAATTCTAATATAGAAAATAACTTATATTTAAATTTGGTATAATATTATGTGATTTTTTTATTTATTTTTTAATTTTTAGAATTTGGTGATAGATTTTATGAGAATAAGACATAAACCTTGGGCAAGACCTGAACTACTTGAATGTGGTTTCTATATAGATAATCCTGATGACTATAAGGGCAGATGGGCAGAGCTTTATCCGAAAAAACAGCCGTTTCATATTGAGCTTGGCTGTGGTAAGGGCGGCTTTATGGCTCAAGCGGCTTATCTCAATCGTGATATAAACTATCTTGCGATTGATATTAAAAACGAAATGCTCGGTCTTGCAAAGCGTAATATCGTAAAAGCTTTTGAAAAAACTAACGAAAAGCCGGAAAATGTTATATTAACTATTCATAATATTGAGCTTGTTTCTAATATGCTTGGCAAGGAGGATAATGCAGAAAGAATTTACATAAACTTCTGTAATCCTTGGCCTCGTGGAAAGCATAAGAAACGCCGTCTTACACATACCCGTCAGCTTATACAGTATAGAGATTTTCTTGTTGACGGCGGAGAGATTCATTTTAAGACAGACGATGATGAGCTTTTTGAGGAAAGTCTTGAATATTTTGCAGAATCAGGTTTTGAAATAGTATATATAACTCGTGATTTACATAATTCAGGCTATGAGCCAAACCTGATGACCGAACACGAAAAGATGTTTTCTGATGAGGGCATAAAAATAAAATTCCTTATAGCGAAAAAAGCTGAGCTAAAGGAAATGCCTGTTTTGAAGAAGCCTAAGAGCGGAAAGGAAACGATTGAGGTATGAAAAAGCGGATTCTCGCTTTAATTATGGTACTGTCGATAGCTGTATTGTCGGGATGCTCGGCAAACTTTACAGACGGCGGAAATATGATGCGTCCGCCAAGACCGACTGGTGATAAGGCAGAAATTCAAAATATAATAGAAGAAAAAGCGGGCTCGGGCTTTACTTTTGTGTATCCGCAATCAGGAGAATATCGCTCGGCAGTAACTATGCAAGATTTAGATAATGACGGCTCTGATGAGGCGATTGCGTTATTTTCATCAGGCAATGAAAACGCAAAGATTAATCTTATGATTATGACAAAGCAAGACGAATCATGGAAAAGTATTGCAACTATACAAAGTAGTGCGGCAGGCGTTGACAGAATGTTTTTTGCTGATATAAACGGCGATAATAAGCTTGAACTTTTTATAGGTTGGACTTCACTCGGAAGCAACGAAAAACAAATAAGTGCATATGCCTTTGATGATGAACATAATCAGATTCGTGAGATGCCAATAGATTCAACATATAATGAGCTTGCTTGTGCGGATTTTGATAACGATAATCAGTCTGAACTAATATTGCTTACTATTGCAAATAAAGATGATGGTTCTCTTGCAAAGTTCTTTAAGTATTCTACAAATGAAAAGCGTCCTATGTTGAGTTCATCAGTACCACTTGATTCCGAGCTTACAAGAATTTCTAATGCAAGCGTTGGTATGGTGGATTCTAATACAAGAGCTTTGATTATTGATGGTGAAAGTCATAGCGGTACAATCTCAACACAGATTATTTATTGGGATAATAAAGAACAGGCTCTAAAAAATCCGCTGAGTACATTACTTCAAACCTCTTCAAATACTAATGTAACTACAAGAACAACTTCTACTATAAGCAAGGATATAAATAATGATGGTATAATCGAAATTCCGTCAGTAGCTACTATGCCGGCAGGAAATAAAGAAGATGCCACAACTATATGCAGTCTTACAACATGGAATCAATATCAGCTAAAGACAAACTCCTTTAAGGTTGTTCTCAATATGGTAATTAACTATAAGGACGGATATTATCTGAAAATACCTGAAAAATGGCTTACAGATAAGAAAAATAGCTGGCCTACCTATGTTACTGCGAGAATTAATAATGAAGATAGAACACTTTCGGTATACGAGTGGCTTTCTGACGAAACAAATACAGGCTATATAGGAGATAAATTATTTACAATTTATGTATATTCAAAAAAAGAATGGGATTCCGAAAGCTCAAGTGAAAAGATTTTGTTGAGAAAAACAGATAATAGCTATTATGCCGTTAAGATAGAAAATTCTAAAAATAAACTTTCTCTTACTGAGGAAGAACTAAATGAATGTTTTATGCTGATGAGTTAAAAAATTACGAAAGGATAGGATAGGTATGAAAAATATTCTTGTTGCAGAAGACGAAACTGCCATAAGAGAATTTGTTGTAATTAATCTTGAGCGTGCAGGTTATAATGTTACGGAAGCGGACTGCGGAGAAGCCGCACTTGAAAGATATGAACAAAAGAGCGGAGATTTTGATATTGCCATTCTTGATATTATGATGCCTGGAATGGACGGACTTCAGGTCTGCAAGGAGCTAAGAAAGAGAAACGGCTCTATTGGAATTATTATGCTCACCGCAAGAACACAGGAAATGGATAAGGTTTCAGGACTTATGCTTGGTGCTGACGACTATGTGACTAAGCCGTTCAGCCCATCAGAGCTTGTTGCAAGAGTTGATGCACTTTATCGCCGAGTTGCTATCGCAGAAATGCGTACAGAAAATAATTTCAAAGAAGAAATCAGGTCAGGTGATTTCGCTCTCAATCTGCGCAATCATACACTTACAAAGCGTGGTCAGCTTATCGACCTTACACAGGTTGAATTTCAGATTATGGAATATTTCTTCTCAAGTCCGGGAGCGGCTCTCGATAGAGTGGATATTCTCCGCCATGTATGGGGAGAAAATTATGTTGGTGAAGAAAAAATTGTTGATGTTAATATTCGCCGTTTGCGTATGAAGATAGAGGATAATCCTTCCTCACCAAAAAATATAGTCACAGTATGGGGACTTGGCTACAAATGGGAGGCTTAAAATATGGGTAAGATAGTATTTATGCACTGCGATTTGGATAGCAGTGACGGCAGAACAGTTGAGGGAATAACTCTCGTAGTTGATGGTGATGTTAAGACTGTTCTTGATTATATTCTTATGGAAAAGGGCGATGAATTTAAAAGCCGTACCGAAATCGTAAACCACGCACTTATGGACGGTCTTAAAATTCTGACCGATGAAATTAAATCAAGCAAGAATGAAAATATTGCACCTAAGAAAAAATGACAATTACACGCTAAGTCTTTGAAATTGTATTCTTTTTGAATTCGGGAGGTCTGTTTTTTGAAAGGTATTACAAAAAGATGGCTTATAAACAGTATGGGCGTAATAATGGCAATACTCCTGCTGATTGTAGTTGTCTTTGCACTTTTTGTGCAGTCGTTTTATTACAACGGAATAATGCAGACCATAAGCGGTCGTTCATCAGAGCTTGCAAATATGTTTAATAAACCTGATGAATTTATCTCTACTGCGAGAGTTTATGTCGAGAATTTTCCCGATAAAGAGCTTATGGAGCTTATGGTCATAAATTCAAATGGTGATGTCGTCATAACTTCTACGGGCTTTGAACCCGATAAAGAACAGGTTATGCCTGATTATGAACAGGCTAAGTCTGAAAAAAGCGAATATGCTACTTGGACAGGCAGACTTAATTCGGGCGAGAATGTTATGGCTCTTACAAGAATGATTTATGGCAGTGACGATGAATATGTCGGTGCAGTGCGGTATATAGTTTCTCTTGAAGAGGCAGACAGACGGATATTCATAACAATATCGGGAATTTCGCTTGTTGGGCTTTTGGTGCTTTTCTTGATAATTATATCGAGTACATATTTTTTGCGTTCAATCGTCAAGCCTGTTCGTGAAATAGGCGATACGGCAAAGCGAATTGCTCAAGGTGATTTTAACGCAAGAATCGGAAAATTCTATGATGACGAAATCGGCGAACTTTGCGACACCATAAATTATATGGCAGGCGAACTCGGAAATGCTGAAAAAATGAAAAATGACTTCATTTCCTCGGTTTCTCACGAACTCAGAACACCGCTTACCGCTATTAAAGGTTGGGCGGAAACTATGCAAATGGGCGGTTCTTGTGATGCTAAGACTATGGAAAAGGGTTTGAAGATTATCGTTAACGAATCTGAACGTCTTAGCGGAATAGTCGAGGAACTTCTTGATTTCTCAAGAATACAGAATAACCGAATGGTTCTTAAAATGGATAAGATAGATATTCTTGCAGAGATTGATGAAGCTATATATATGCTCAGAGAAAGAGCTTTGAGCGAGAATAAACACCTTATATATGAAGAACCTGAAATATTGCCGGCTGTACTTGGCGATAAGAACAGACTAAGACAGGTATTTATAAATATAATAGATAATGCTTTAAAATACACACCAGAGGGTGGCATTATCAATATTGAGGTATCACAGGTTGAAGAAAATATTGTTATCAAGATTTCTGATAATGGTTGTGGTATACCGGCAAGGCATTTGTCTAAGGTTAAGGAAAAGTTCTATAAGGCAAATCAGACACAGAGAGGTTCAGGTATAGGACTTGCTGTTGCTGATGAGATAGTAAAGCTACATTCAGGAACATTGGATATTGCAAGTACAGAGGGAGTAGGAACAGTAGTTTCTATTTCGATACCGATTTTAAAGGAAGAACCAGAAGAACCGAAAGAAATAATAGTTAAATAAGCTGCTAACGGAATCGTTTGATAAGTCTTGCTCGATAATGGAAAAGTAAGTTGATTGCTGCGGAGGATTAAACTACCGATGAACTAACTGAGTTTGCCCTATCGGTAGTTCATTGGTAATTACTTCGTTTATGGCAACAAATTGCAAGGAGGGTAATAGGATTGGAAAAAAGAGAAAAAACAAAGCTGATAACCTCAATTGGCGGTCAGGCTCTTATGGAAGGTATAATGATGAGAGGTCCGAAGAAAACTGCTATTGCAGTCAGAAAGGCTGACGGGGAAATTTTGCTTGAAGAAATGGAACCTCTCGGTCTTGGTAAAAAGGCTAAAATATTCAGAGTGCCTATTATAAGGGGTATCGTTAATATGATAGACTCTTTCGGAACAGGCTATAAGGCTCTTATGAGGTCGGCAGAATTGGCAGTTGACGATGTAGAAGAAACGCCCGAAGAAGAAATGAGCAAATTCGAGAAGTGGATTGACGATAAATTCGGAGATAAATTTCTCAAAATCTTTATGGGCATTGCAATGGTTATTTCTATTGCTTTTTGCGTAGCACTATTCTTTTTTGTACCAACTTGGCTTTTTAACCTCTTGCAGATGATTCCAAATTCAGAATGGCTCGGAAGCCATATGATTTACCGTTCGGTATTTGAGGGCTTTGTAAGAATACTGCTTTTCCTCGGATATATGGCACTTTGCTTGCTTAATAAAGATGTCAGACGCCTATACAAATATCACGGTGCAGAGCATAAGACAATTTTTTGTTATGAATACGGTCTTGAACTTACTGTTGAAAATGTTATGAAGCAAAGAAGATTCCACCCAAGATGCGGAACAAGCTTTATTATAATCATACTCATTCTCGGAATATTTGTCGGTTGTTTCATACCATTTACAAATCCTTTTATAAGAACACTTACAAAAGTCCTTTGTATTCCGATAGTCGTAGGTTTAGGCTATGAACTTATCAAAGTATGCGGCAGACACGATAATATAATCACTCGTATAATTTCTGCACCGGGTATGTGGATGCAACACCTTACCACAAAAGAGCCTGACCCTGATATGGCTGAGGTTGCCATTAAGGCTATGCAGTATGTAATTCCTGAAAACGGAGAGGACAGAATCGGATGACATTGTCTGAGCTTTACAGAAAAGCAAGGTCGGATTTCCGCAACGCAGAAATAGATAGCCCGCAATATGATGCAATGTGCCTTATGGAGCATTTTTTCGGAGTGAATCGTGCAGAGCTTGTAGTTAGTGGCGATAAATCGCCAAAAGCAGAGCTTGAAGCAGAATTTCTTGCAGCTGTTGAAAAGCGTTCATCAGGCTATCCTTTGCAATATATTCTCGGAGAATGGACATTTATGGATATTCCGCTTTTTGTGGGAGAGGGTGTTCTCGTTCCGAGAGATGATACAGAGGTTTTAGTGCGAGAGGCAATAGAGCGTATCAAGGGCGTTGAAAATTCTAAAATAATAGACCTTTGCAGTGGAAGTGGAGCGGTGGCTATTGCTCTTGCAAAGGCTTATCCAAAGGCTGAAATTCTTGCGGTAGAGCTTTCAGATAAGGCTTTTACTTATCTTGAAAAAAATATAAAGTGTAATGCTTGCGAAAATATTAAAGCCATAAAGGGCGATATGTTCAAGCTTTATGAGGAATTTTCAGACAGTGAGTTTGATGCAGTTCTTTCAAATCCGCCATATATAAAATCAGATGTCATAGCAACTCTTGCAAAAGAAGTTCAGCACGAACCTAAGCTTGCACTTGACGGCGGAAAAGACGGAATGATTTTTTATAATTTTATTGCGGAAAATTGGAAAAACAAAATTAAGAAAAACGGCTTTATTGGTGTTGAGATTGGCGAAGATTTGACAAATGAGGTTGTTGAACTTTTCAAGAAAAATAATCTTGAGGATATTTATGTATTGAAAGATATGGCGGATTTGGATAGGGCAGTTTTCGGAACAGTGCGTTAAAATATCGAAAATTTGTTCTTGAAATGCTTGTCATAATTTTGATGAGATGATATAATAAATCCACGGTAAGTTTACGCACTTCCCCAAGAAACTTAAAAGTTTCGCTCGAGCCTTTTTAAAGGCTCGCAGTTTCCAAAGGCAGAGCCTTTGGTCGCTCTCCGCAGAGAGCGAAAAACTTTTGGGCGAAGCCCAACACTTGTTTTTTCTTAGGCGAACGCAGTTCGCCTTTATTGACTAATGTTGCTTACGGAAAAAATTAAGCGGTGGACGAAGTCCACCGCTTTGGAAGCAAAGAAATGTTAAGGGCTTCGCCCTTAACACCCACCAAAGGCTCTGCCTTTGGAAACCGCAAGCTTTTGAAAAAGCTTAAGCAAAACTTTTAATTGTCTTAGAAAAATTTATTAGCTAATCGGTAGTTTCCCCGACCGCGTCAACAAACTTCCATTGTGAATGTCGAGGTTTTGCTTGCAAAACCGATTCCGCGTCTTGACAGCGGAGGCACTCTGCCTTGAGCAAAACTAATTGTCTTAGGAAACTTTTAAGTTTCGAAGATAAGTGCATAAGTGTAGAAAGGAATGAATTATTGTGGCATTTGATAAAGAAAAAGCTCTTGAAACGGCACTTCGCCAAATAGAAAAACAATTCGGTAAGGGAGCAGTTATGCGTCTTGGACAAAACGCAGCTATGCAGATTGACTCTATTTCAACAGGCTCTCTCACTCTCGATATGGCTCTCGGTATAGGTGGTCTTCCTCGTGGAAGAATTACAGAAATCTATGGTCCGGAATCCAGCGGTAAAACTACACTTGCTCTCCATTGTATTGCAGAGGCTCAGAAAGCCGGCGGCACAGCGGCGTTTATAGATGTTGAACACGCACTTGACCCTGTCTACGCATCAGCTCTCGGTGTAGATATTGATTCCTTGCTAGTATCACAGCCTGATACCGGTGAGGACGCTCTTGAAATTACAGAGGCACTCGTTCGCTCCGGTGCGATTGATATTATAGTCGTTGACTCGGTTGCGGCTCTTGCACCAAAGGCTGAAATTGAGGGCGAAATGGGCAGCACTCATGTTGGTGTACAGGCTCGCCTTATGTCACAGGCTCTCAGAAAGCTTACAGGCTCAATTTCAAAGCTTAACTGCGTTGCAATCTTCATCAACCAACTTCGTGAAAAAGTTGGTGTTGTTTATGGCAGCCCTGAAGTCACTCCGGGCGGTCGTGCATTGAAGTTCTATTCAACAGTCAGAATTGATGTCCGAAAGGGCGAACCTATCAAAAACGGTAGTGAGATTATAGGTTCAAGAACTAAGGCTAAGGTTGTTAAGAATAAGATTGCACCGCCTTTTAAGGTTGCTGAATTTGATATTATGTATGGCGAGGGTATTTCTCGTGTAGGTGAACTTCTTGATTTGGCTGTTATGGCTGATGTTGTTAAGAAGAGCGGTGCGTGGTTCTCGTATAAGGAAACCCGTCTTGGACAGGGCAGAGATAAAGTCAAGGAACTTTTCAAGAACGACCCTGCTCTTGCTAAAGAAATCGAGGAGGAAACTTTAAAGCATAAGGACGAACTTCTTGGTCAGATAGCTAAAAAGCCAAAGGGCAAGGCTGTTAAATCTAAATCTGCGGAAGATGAGGAAAGCTCAGAATCAGAAAACACAAAAGATGTTCAGGCGGAAGATACAAAAGAAGAAAAATCCGACCGTATTGATGACGCAGATATAGACATTATGGTTGAATAATTATGCAGATTACAGCTATTGAGGAAAAGAAAAAGGGCTTGAGTGCCGTCTATATTGACGGCGAATATGCTATGAAGCTTGATACCTTTGCTCTTGCAAAATCCGGTGTTAAGGTTGGTTCGGAAATTGATGACGACACACTGCACGAAATTGTCATAGAATCAAATCTCAGCCGAGCAAAGGAAAAGGCTCTTTATCTTTTGGAATATCGAAGTCGTTCAAGAAGTGAGCTTATCGAAAAGATTAAACCGCTTTATGGCGATGATGCCGCAGAGGCAGCCGCCGATAAAATGGTTCAGCTTGGACTTGTTGATGATGAAAAATTTGCAAGAGATTTTGCGGAAGAACTTTTCCGCAGAAAAAAATACGCACCTAAGCGTGTAAGCTATGAGCTTTTGCGAAAGGGAATAGACAGGGAAATCATTGATGAGATTATCGAAGAATTAACCCCAGACCCCGAAGAGCAGATTCGCTCATTGCTTGAAACAAAATTCAGAAATAAACTTGGAGATATAAAAGCCCGCCGCAGAACAGCAAATGCTCTTGCGGCATTGGGATACTCCTATTATGATATAAACAGTGTATTATCAGAATATGAAGATGAATGACACTTGAGGGTATAACTATGCCCTCAAGTGCTTCTGTGCAGGAGGAATTTTTAAAATATGGCTACTAAAATCGGTATGGTAAGTCTTGGTTGTGCAAAAAACAGAGTAGACGCAGAAATGCTTCTTTTTACTTTAAAGCAAGAAGGCTTTGAGATTGTTGCAGACCCGGCTATGAGCGATGTTGCGATTGTCAATACTTGTGGCTTTATCGAAGATGCAAAGCAAGAAAGTATTGATGAAATTTTAGAGCTTGCAGAGCTTAAAAAAGAGGGTAGAATCCAAGCTATAATTGTTACAGGCTGTCTTGCTGAAAGGTATCAGACTGAAATTCTTAAGGAGCTTTATGAGATTGACGCTGTTGTTGGTATTGGTGCAAACAGCGATATTGCAAATATCGTAAGAGAAGTTCTCAAGGGCAAAAAGGTTGAGGAATTCCCTGATAAGCTATGTCTTGATATCAATGCACCAAGACTTCGCTCAACACCGTTTTATTATGCCTATCTTAAAATTGCAGAGGGCTGTGATAACTGCTGTACCTACTGTGCTATTCCAAAAATCAGAGGTAAATTCAGAAGTCGTAAAATTGAGGATATTGTTGAAGAGGCAACAGGCCTTGTCAATAACGGCGTAAAGGAAATTATTCTTATCGCACAGGATACTTCAAGATATGGCGAAGATTTATACAAAAAGCGTATGCTTCCTGAACTTTTGAGAGAGCTATGTAAAATCGACAGCGATTTCTATATAAGAGTGCTATACTGTTATCCGGACAGAATGACAGATGAGCTTATAGATACCATCGCAAATGAGCCTAAGGTTCTGAAATACATAGACCTACCACTTCAACACGCAAGTGGTAAGTTACTAAAGCGTATGAATCGTCATGGTGACAGAGAGGTTCTTACAGAGCTTATCAATAAGCTCAGAGCTAAAATTCCGAATCTTACAATCCGTACAACCTTTATAACAGGTTTCCCGGGAGAAACTGAGGAAGATTTCACAGAGCTTTCAGAGTTTGTAAGAGATATGCGTTTTGACAGAATGGGTTGTTTTGCATATTCACCTGAGGAAGATACTCCGGCGGCGGAATTTCCAGACCAGATTGATGATGATGTCAAGAAGCACCGCAGAGATATTATTATGGAACAGCAGGCAGAGATTATGGCTGAAAAATGTGAGTCTATGATTGGCAAGACCATAAAGGTTCTATTTGAAGGCTTTGACAGATACGCTGAATGTTATTATGGCAGAAGTTCCGCAGACGCACCGGAGGTAGACGGTAAGGTTTTCTTTACAGTAGACGGAAAAAAGCCGGCAGTTGGCGATATTATAGATGTAGAAATTACAGACTATATAGATGTTGACCTTATTGGAGAATATAAAGCATAATTTTTTACAGAACGAAAGGGAGTGGCTTCAAAAATGAATACGCCGAATAAACTTACAGTTTTGCGTATTATACTTGTACCATTTTTTGTAGCAGTATTGCTTTTGCCGCAGATTCCACATCATTACATAATAGCGGCAATAATTTTTGGAGCTGCTTCATATACAGACCATCTCGATGGAAAAATTGCACGAAAGAATAATCTTATAACAGATTTCGGAAAATTTGCCGACCCTTTGGCAGATAAAATAATGGTTACTGCGGCACTTGCTTGTTTTGTACAAGTAGGCTTAACGAATGCAATAATTCTTATATTGATTCTGACAAGAGAATTTATGGTAACATCAATGCGACTTGTAGCCGCAGGTAAAGGCAAGGTAGTTGCTGCAAATAACTGGGGTAAGGCTAAGACGGTAAGTCAGATTGTAGCTGTACTTCTTATACTGATTATGCAGTATATACTTGAGCTTAACACGATGGGCTGTATATCGTTTGAAAATATAGGACTTATAAGCTCGATATTTTATGTTGCAAGTGATGTTCTGATGTGGATAGTAGTTGCTCTGACCTTGATTTCCGGTATAATATATATGTGGGATAACCGAGAATTTGTCAAGAACGCTAAATAATGACAAACTGTGTTTGCCTCTCGGCAGCTATTTCCTCCGCGTTAATAAACTTCTTTTGTATTAGCTAATTGGCAAAAATCCACTAAGCAATTTTAAATAAGGACTGAAGATAATGGATTATGAACTTAAAAATGCTCCAAAGAGCAATGATACTATATTGTCTATATATAACCTTGATATTGAAAAGGCTGATTCCTCAGACGGTCTTTATGATATCCGAAAGGAATTTTTTAAAGCAAGGCATAACATAAGGGGCAGACTTACTCTAAAATGTGACGATGATACATATAAGCTTTCTTATAATATGGAGCAAGGCAAGGTCCTTAACTGGAGAAAATTTTGCGGAAATAGCCAGTGCGAAAGAACTGTTCCTTGTGAGGGTGGTTATAGAATAGAGTGTTTTGATAAATCCAAGCACCTCTATAAGAAAATATTCTTCAGTCTTGAACACGAAATCATTCGTGTAGAGTTTTTTGCTGATAACAGAGTTGTTCCGACTATGATTCTCACTCCGTCTATTGAAAATAACGAATATATCATTATAAAAACTGTGAATAATCAGGACGAGAAGCTCTATGCCTTTACTGAACGCACGGGCAAGGATATTACCAAAGAGCTTAACGGACTTACAGGCGAGCCGCAGATATTCTGTAAGACAAGTACAGGTGCATATTATTACTGCACTAAAGACGAAATTGAGGTTCGTACTGCCGCATTGAAAAAATTACTTGAAGGTCAAAACGATGAAGATGTTGAAACTGTAAAATCAGCATTTACAATAGCAGAAAACGGCGAAGGAAAGCATATAAATCTTTCCGAAGCGGAGGTTTATGAAAAAACTGACGCTAAAAAGCCTGAGCCTCAGCATATCGAAACGGCGAAAAATGCCGAAGATTCAGAAAAAACTGATAAGATTGAAAAAATCGAGAAAACAGAAAAGCATACTATCAAGGTTAAGCCGAAAAAATCTGAAAATAAAACTTCTGAAAAGGAAGATAATACTATCGTTTCAGCAGAATCCGATACCGAAATTGCAGATGAAAACGAGGAACTTCCTATCCCAAGCATAGATGACAGCGTTTTTGAAACTGTTACAAAAGATGAATTTATCGCAGAAATTTCAAAAGAAGACCAAGACAAAGAAGATGAAAATTCCGAAGACGAGGGCTTTGTTTATGAACAGGTAATTCCGCAGGAACTCAGAGAAACACTTTGTGCTTTTGCATCAGATTGTCCATATGAAAATCTTCCGAAAAAGGAAATCAAAACCGAGAAGGACAGATATTTCTATTTTGGAGAGCTTACGGACGATATGCGTGACGGCAGAGGCCGCACCGCTATGGAAAACGGTATAACAGCCTATGAGGGTCATTATAAGGACGATAAAAGAAGCGGTTTTGGTGCTTATTATTTCAAATCGGGCAATCTTTGCTATGTTGGTGCGTGGGACGAAAATAAGCGTGAAGGTCTTGGAACGGCGTATTCCATAGATGGCGCTTGCTATACAGGAAAATGGCATAATGATAAACCATCGGGTTCGGGAGCAAGCTTCAATAGCGAGGGTGAGCTTAAATATTTCGGTACATACAAGGACGGCAAGCGTGACGGTGCAGGCGTTATGACTATCGGCGAAAATGTTGTCGTAGGAATTTATCAGAATGGTAAATTTACTGGCAGAGGTACGATTTTTGCACCATCAGGAGCTTTGCTTTATAGCGGTGAAATGAATCGTGGCGAACGCTCCGGCAAGGGTATTGAATACAACGAAGACGGCACAATCCATTATAATGGCGAATGGCGTGGCGGAAGATATAACGGCAAAGGAATTCTTTATCTCACAGATGGCGGTTTCATCGAGGGTGAATTCAGATACGGTGCTGCCGAAGGTGAGGGCAAGCAGTACGATAAAAACGGTAAACTTATTTATGAAGGCTTATTTGCAAATAATCTTTCAAGCGGAAACGGCAGAGTTTATAATTCTGATGGTTCATACTATGAAGGTCGTTTCTCCGATGGTGAGGCAAACGGTCTTATGTCCGAATATACTGCAAAGGGCGAGCTTGTCTATTCAGGTGAATGGAAAAACGGAAGGCGTTTTGGCAAGGGTACTGAATATATCAAGGGCATAAAGGTATATGACGGTGAATTTTCAGAAGGCGTCTACTGCGGCGAGGGCAGACTTTACGAAGATGATTTGCTTATATATGCCGGTTCGTTCAAGGACGGCAAGAAAAACGGCTATGGTTGTGAATACGAAAAAGGTTCTATGATTTATCGTGGAAAATTCTTCGAAAACGAATATAATGGTTGTGGAATTTGCTATTCTAATGGCGAAATTTCTTGCGTCGGCGTATTCAAAGAAGGCAAAAAAGATGGAAGAATAAATGAAATTTCAAACGGAAAAATCATTCGTGAGTGCATTTATTCATCAGGTGAGCTTGTTTATATGAGAGAGTATTCCGAAGAAAACGGTGCATTGATATTTGACGGAAATGTCAGAAATGGTGTGCGTGACGGTTTCGGTGCAAGCTTCAATGAATATGGCGAAAAAAGCTTTGAGGGTATCTTTAAGGCTGGTCGTGAACAAAAGAATATGAGCGTAATTCTCCGTAAAATTGAAAAGCTTCCTAAGTGTGATGAACTTGCCGATGGTGAATACGATATGTATCGCAATGGAACAGGCTATGTTGTTGAATACGCTTTAGATGGCGGACAGTTTACGGGTAGATTAAAAAATGGGAAACCGGACGGAAAGTGTACAATACTTTATAGCGACCATAGATTTACCGGAGAATTTGTCGATGGCAGAATTGACGGCAAAGGTGTTATATATATGCTTGACGGCGAGGAAATTAAGGGCGAATTCAGAAGTGTTGAATTTGAGGGTTCAAAAAAGATAGAGCTTTCAAATAATACATACTATTATTTGAAGTAATTGTTAGCGGCGGAGCGCCTCCGCCCCCAAGACGCGGCGGAGTGCCTCCGCAGTCAAGACGCGGAATCGGTTTTGCAAGCAAAACCTCGACATTCGCAATGGAAGTTTGTTGCCGCGGTCGAAGAAATTCCCAATTAACTGCCGATTAGCTAATGCACTATCCTAAGACACTTAAAAGTTTTGCTCAAGCTTTTTCAAAAGCTTGCAGGGTTGAGGGACGGAGTCCCTCATAGGTGTTAAGGGCAACGCCCTTAACATTTCTTTGATTCCAAAGCGGTGGACTTTGTCCACCGCTTTTTTCTCTATTGTTAGCAATATTAGTCTTACAGGGAACCCCCTGCGAGGGTTCCCTACGAAAAACATTCCACTGGAATGTTTTTCTACCCTCCTGCGCTTTGAGGAGCATAAAGTGTTTCGCTCTCTGCGGAGAGCGACCAAAGGCTCTGCCTTTGGAAACTGCGAGCCTTTTAATTGTCTTTTAGAAGGTTAGTTAGTTAATCGGCAGTTTAGTTCTCCGCGTGGATAAACTTCTTAAACTAACTACGAGCGAGACTTGTCGAGCGATTCCGCGTCTTGGGGGCGGCGGCTCGCCGCCTCGAGCGAAACTTTTGATTGTCTTAGAGCAAGTGCGTTAGATAAACAGAATAATTATAAAAGTAGGTGCATATTATTAAACAGACTTATTATAAGGCGGTGGCTGTATGTACTTTATACTTAAAAAAAGAACCGTCATAATCGCAATGACGGTTTTGTTATTTGCTTTGTGTATTCCGGCGGTAATAGGGGCTTTTGGCAGTAATGAGGCAGTAGAAACCGTAGCAGAAAATACTAACTGGGGACTTGGCTTCAAGGAGGACGGAAAACCACCAACAGGCAATGCTTCTGTTGCGGATTTGGCAAAACACAATGCTTATTATATCGGAGATACCTCAAAAAATACCATCTATCTGACCTTTGATGCGGGCTTTGAGAACGGTAATACCGAAAAAATTCTTGATGCTTTGAAAAAACATAATGTCAAAGCAACTTTTTTTCTTGTAGGAAACTATATTGAAACCTCGCCTGAACTTGTCAAGCGTATGGTAGAGGAGGGGCATACAGTCGGAAATCATACATATTCACACCCTGATATGTCAAAGATTTCTGATGAGGAGAGCTTCAAAAAGGAATTGCAGTCGCTCGAATCTCTCTATAAAGAAACCACAGGTCAAGAACTTCTGAAAATCTATCGACCACCACAAGGAAAATATTGTGTCAGCAATCTTGAAATGGCTGATAAGCTCGGATATAAAACAATCTTCTGGAGCCTTGCTTATGTAGATTGGTACGAAAACAAACAGCCAACTAAAGAAGAGGCCTTTAATAAGCTTTTGAAAAGAATCCACCCAGGTGCGATTGTACTTTTGCACAGCACCTCGAAAACAAATGGCGATATACTTGATGAACTCCTTACAAAATGGGAAGATATGGGATATTCTTTCGGAGAAATCAAGGATTTAATTTCATAATGGAGGTTATTTATAATGCTCGACCAGCACTACCCGTTTACTCTGCCGCCACTGCCTTACGCCTATAATGCACTTGAACCATATATTGATACAGAAACGATGCACATACACCACGATATTATGTTCAAAAAATATGTTGATAATCTGAATATGATACTTAAAGATAATCCTATTTATCAGGATTGGAGTTTACATAACCTTATTGCTTATAGTTCCGATTTTGAGGATTTAATGGAAACTGCCCTAAAAAATAATGGTGGAGGTGTTATGAATCATTATCTGTATTTTGACGGAATGACACCTAATAAGACAGAACCAAGCCAAAACTTACGAACAGCTATTATAAGAGATTTTGGTTCTATGCAAAGATTGTGCCAAGTGATGAAAGCTGTAGCAATATCACAATTTGGTTCAGGTTATGCTTGGCTTATGTATGATAGCACCTCAAAGTTAAGAATAGTAAAAACACCTAATCAAGCCCCCCCGCCACTTCTTATTTTACAGCCATTATTGCTTATAGATGTATGGGAACACGCATATTTTCTTAAATACGAGCAACAAAGAGATAAATATTTTGACGCATGGTGTAATGTTATTGATTGGAAAAAAGTTAGTGCGAGGTATCCAGCAGGATAAATTTTTTCAAAATATTGCTAAGACTTATTGCTTGTGATATAATAAAAAGGTGACATAAAGCTGATGTTATGTGAAAAGGCTTCATTGTCACCTTTGATTATTTTTGGAGAGAAATTTATTTATGAGGATACTTGGAATAGACCCAGGCTATGCAATAATCGGTTATGGAATCATAGATTTTTTCGGTGGAAAATATAAGACACTAAGCTATGGTGCGATAACTACAAGCTCCGATACACCGTTTACGAAAAGGCTTGAGCTTATCTATGATGAGCTTGAACTTATTATTGCAAAGACTAAACCACAGGTTGCGGCAATAGAAAGGCTTTATTTTCAGAATAACCAAAAGACAGCCATTGATGTTGCACAGGCGAGAGGTGTAATAATGCTTGCCTTACAAAAAAGCAAACTGCCTGTTTTTGAGTATACCCCACTTCAGATAAAAACAGCCTTAACGGGTTATGGCAGAGCGAAAAAGCCACAAATGATGGAGATTGTAAGGCGACATCTCGGTTTAAAGGAGGTCCCGAAACCCGATGATACCGCAGATGCACTTGCAGTGGCACTTTGTCACGCACAGTCAGCCGGCACTAAGCTAAAAATGCTTTTAAATCAGAGTGGAAACACTCGTGGAACGCTCTATCCACAGGCTGACGCTTCAAAGTCTATTCTCCCGAAAAATTCACCACCGAAAAGAAAAGGATAATTTGAGATGATATATAGCTTATGCGGAACACTTATCCATGCTGAACCTACTTTTGTAGTTATTGAATGTGCGGGCGTTGGTTATAAGTGTTTGACAACCTTAAATACACAAAGGCTTTTGCCAAAAATCGGCGAACGCTGTACAATTTATACGCATATGCTCGTCAGAGATGATGCAATAGAGCTTTGCGGTTTTGCTGGTCAGGAGGAGCTAAATTGCTTTAAGCTGCTTATGTCAATAAGTGGTGTTGGTGCAAGACTTGCACTTGCCTTGCTTTCAGAGCTTCGCCCCGAACAAATTGCTATTGCGGTTTCTGGCGGTGATAGTAAAACGCTTACTCGTGCCAATGGTGTAGGAAAAAAGCTTGCCGAGAGAATTATTCTCGAGCTAAAGGACAAGCTTAAACTAATTTCGACAACATCTGCAAGTGCTTCATCAGATTTTGTACCTACTCCGCAAGCTGCTCAAGGAAATATACAAAAAGCTGTTGGAGCATTGGCAGTTTTGGGATATGCAAGCGATGATGTTTTGCCGTTTATGGCAGGCATAGACCCAGATTTGTCCGTTGAGGAAATCATAAAGCTGACATTAAAAAAGATTGGTGCGTGACCGCTTAGCTAATGCACTTGCGCTAAGACACTTAAAAGTTTCGCTCGAGGCGGCGTGCCGCCGCTGTCAAGACGCGGAATCGCTCGGTAAACCTCGCTCGTAGTGGGTATGTGAAGTTTACTCACACGGAGAACTAAACTCCCGTTTAGCTAACATACTTATCTTAGATAATTAAAAGTTTTGCTCAAGCTTTTTCAAAAGCTTGCAGTTTCCAAAGGTAGTCC